>JAHEEO010000272.1 GCA_024640665.1 Rhodospirillales bacterium
CGCCGCAATGTTGTTGTCCTTCGTCGTCGGCATGCTGCTGGTCCACCTGCGCCACCTGCAATGGATACTCTTTCTTGTGCCGGTCGCACTGTTCGTACGCATGGCGCTCAATGCAATCGATGGCATGCTCGCGCGTGAGCACAATATGCAAAGCCCTCTCGGCGGCATCCTCAACGAACTCGGTGACGTCATATCCGACACCGTCCTGTATGCGCCATTCGCCGTGTTCGCCGGAGTTTCGCCGCATGCGGTCGGCGCCGTTGTATTGCTTGCCGTGTTGTCGGAAATGACCGGCGTCGTCGCCGTGCAGATAGGGGCCAGCCGGCGTTATGACGGGCCGATGGGCAAAAGCGATCGGGCATTCGTATTCGGGCTGCTCGCCGTTATCCTCGGCTTCGGCGTCGATCCGGGCTGGTGGGTGAATGCGGCGCTAACGGTCGTCGCCATTCTCATCGGCTTGACAATCATCAACCGGGCACGCAAAGCCCTCCGCGAACTAGACGAGTCCGGGTAAGTCCTGCGGTGACGCCGCAAGACATTCGGCGCCGGCTGCTGTCAGTTCCTCGGCAGACCCGTATCCGTACGTCACACCAATGCCGCGCAAGCCATTATTGGCAGCACCGATGATGTCGTGGTAACGGTCGCCGATCATCGTGGACTCCCGTTTCACCGAGCGTTTTGCCTGCGCGTACTCCAGTAGCTCCGTTTTATCGGTACGCGTACCGTCGAGCTCCGAGCCATAGACGTCACTGAAATACTGCGCCATCTCGAAGTGCTCGACAATGCGCCGCGCAAAGACGTGCGGCTTGGTCGTCGCCACGAAACAACGATTCCCGGCCTCGGTCAGTGCCTCGAGCGCATCGTGGATGCCGTCATAGGGGATGTTCTCCAGCCAGCCGACATCACTGAATCGTTCCCGGTAGTGCTCGAGCGCTTTTGGCGCCAGCTCCTCGCCAACCAGCGGAGTGAACGTGTCGAGCAGTGGCGGCCCGACGAAGGATCGCAGTTGCGCATCGCCCGGCAACGGAAAGCCCATGCGCTCGAGTGCGTAGCAGATACATTTGCTGATGCCCTCGTACGGATCGGTCAGCGTACCGTCGAGGTCGATATAGACGTTGCCCGGCATTCTGCTATCTTGGCACAGAATGCCCGACGAGGCTGTTGCCATGAAAATTGTGCGTACCCCGGATGATCGATTCGAAAACTTGCGCATGCACTATGTTGATGAGGGGCCTGAGGATGCGGACCCGGTGCTGTTGCTACACGGCGAACCGAGCTGGTCCTACCTGTATCGCCACATGATCCCGCCGCTCGCCGACGCCGGCATGCGCGTCATTGCCCCGGACCTGCCCGGCTTCGGTAAATCGGACAAACCCGTCAATAAGGATGACTACACCTATGCGAACCACGTCGGCTGGATGCGGCGATTTCTCGAGAGTCTCTACCTCGAAAACATTACGTTGTTCTGCCAGGATTGGGGTTCTCTCATCGGCTTGCGCGTTGCGGCCGAAAACGAGCATCGCTTCGCGCGCATCGCGCTGGGCAACGGCGGCCTGCCGACCGGCGATCAGCAAATGCCCCCCGCGTTCATGAAGTGGCGGATGTTCGCACTGCACAGCCCCTACTTCCCTATCGGCAAGATTATCCAGAAGGGAACGAGGAACGTGCTCGGCGACGAGGTCATCGCGGCCTACGACGCGCCATTTCCGTCACGCAAATACAAAGCTGGCGCACGCAAGTTCCCGGCACTCGTACCGATCACGCCCGACGATCCGGCAAGCGCTGCGAACCGGACAGCATGGGAGACGTTCGGCCGCTGGGAGAAACCGTTCCTGACCTGCTTTTCCGACAAGGACCCGATAACGCGTGGCGGTGACGAGAAATGGCAGCAACATGTCCCGGGCGCCAGCGGACAAGCCCACACGACGATCGCAGACGCCGGTCATTTTCTGCAGGAAGATAAAGGACCGGAGCTGGCGCAGCTCCTGATCAGATTTATAGAGCAGTGAACGCGGGAACTCGCTGCAGCGAATGTCCACTCTGAACAGCATCGTCGTCGATCGGCGCCCTTACACTGCCACCAGTGGCCGCTCGCAATCCTAAAACAGATTATCTTTTCTCAACCGCTTGTGGAGCGCCCATCCACCAAACAAGAGTAGCAATCCAATGACGAGTAACGGCACTACTGCGCTGAGCGGCGGCTGTTCGAAATCGGGCTGGACCCTTCCGGAAACCAGGTAATAGAGTTCAATTGAGTTCCAGCCGACCAGCAAGGCGCCAAGAATTGCGGCGATTCCACTTGCAAGATCAAGAATCCACAACAGGGCTACTTTCATAGGCTGTAGCACTTACGGTCGATTTGTCGGCAAAGGGCGAGTAGCAGCCTTCCTGGACGACCTCGTCCCACCGGCTGCTTTGCGAAGTATAGCGGCCCCTAATGTTGAATTCTGCCCGAGGCCATATGATGAACGACTGCTCTCACTTATACCGGTCGTTCAATTGGCCAGATTTGCACCGGATCGACCGGCCGCTCCCGGCCAATAGCGGCCGCTCAATCAGAAAGAATTTGATTGTCAGGCGAATACGAAGTCTACGAATAAATGCCACACGGGATGCTGCGACACAGTGAGTTTTGCGGCAAGAGCCGCAATGAATAGACCAAACCCCAACAAACTTGTCCAGCTGGGGCGACGCCTGGTAATCAAGTCATAAGCAAAGAGGACGCCAAATAGCACAAGCTCCACAATTACAATCACTGGTACTTCTGCACCGAGCGTGGAAACGAGCCGGGCGACGGCGGGGTCAATCATCAATATCCCCGCCAGCAACATCAGTCGTTTGTGTGCTGTGGGGTTGCGACGGTTCGCCAATGCCAAACCGTAAGCAATCGCGAAATTAACTATGTCCGTGAACGGGAACATCACTGAGGCCGCTCTTGACATTCCCGCAATACTCCAATCGGGCTTGGCGTAGGCGCCACTAATCACGAAATAGCCCAAGATGATCATTGTTGCTGCGATCAACACACTGGCTTTTCCAAGACGCATGTGCAGCTTGATGTTGCCCGACGCAGCTAAGTGGGCCTGTCCGCAAAATACCAGGAACCAAGAGACGAACACCACGCCGTGAACGTGGAGCAAAGATGGCATCGAAGCGGCGCCGCCCGGGCGTGCGAGAATCGGCGGCACGAAGCCTCCGATGACGATTCCGAGGAGAACCAAGCCCATCACCAAGAAGAATCGTTCACCTTGTCTCTTCTTCAACTACGTCCGCTCCCTGATGACCAATTTCTCGAACGTCTGCTTTGGGTCTGCTGATTCAACCGATCGACGCAACACATTCAGCGAACTTTTCTGCTGGTGAATAGTATCC
>JAHEEO010000273.1 GCA_024640665.1 Rhodospirillales bacterium
AAGGCGGCAGCGGATCTGGTCGCATTGTCGGGCATGGCCACCGAGGGCTTTCAGACCGAAGGTATCCCGGCTATGAGCCGCTCAGTACCGGATATCTGGTCAAATATGAGCGACTTCGAGCAGAAGGCTCGGGACTTCACGGCTGCGGCGCAAGCAGTTGCTGCTGCAGCGCAGCGCGGCGATTTCGCCGGCGCAAAAGAGTTGGCTGGTGAAGTAGGCCCAACTTGCGGTGGTTGTCATCGTCCGTATCGAGCTGCTGCCGAATAGCAATTCGATCAGCTTGCTGAGTAAAAGGGCGCTCTTTGGAGCGCCCTTTTTTATTGTCTATTGATCTATTGGTTTGTTGGACGTGTCTTCCGGACTTAGCCGAGCGGCTCGAGTGCTTACTGAACCGTGCCGATGCGCTGGTATGACACCCGATCTGCAGAGCGCACCACCTTATCTATTCGCTTCGAATTGCGCATGATGCTCATCGGAATTTCGACGCCAGCGCTGCCCAGGCTCCAAATGGTTCGGAACATTTGGGCGAGGCCGTCTACCGGCGAATCGTCGACGCGCAATATGACGTCGCCGGCGCGTAAGCCTGCTTTGTGTGCAGGGCAGTCTGGATAAACGCCAACGACCATCAGCGTTTCGTGGTCGTCCTGGACCAGCATGCCCAGCCATGGGCGTGGCGGGGCCAGGCGTCGACCGTGTTCGCAGACTTCTTCAATGATGGGCTGAATGAGGTCAATCGGCACGAACATGTTGACCGTGGTTGGCATGCCGCGCACGTCGAAGCCCTGAATGACCAGCGACCCAATGCCGCACAGTTTATTGTCGCTGCTGATCAACGCCGCGCCGGACCAGCTTTCATAATGCGGTGCCGTAAAGATAGCTTCGTCGATGAGGTACTCCCAGCGCCCGGCAAACTCCTGTTTGGCGACGACTTTGGCGTCCATGGCATCTGCGACGCTTCCGGCAACGCTGACGTGGTCGCCTACGTTGATATCGGCACCGGAGCCAAAGGGTAAGACGGGCCCCAGCAATGGCATGCTGGGCTTAACAAGCCCAAGCCCGCTGTCATAGTCATACCCAACGACGAAGCCCGGCACGGTCATGCCGTCAGAGGAGGTAATCCATACCTGCTCTGCTTCATGAATGACGTATCCGATGGTGACAATCAAGCCGTCTTCGCGGATACGCGCACCGTGCCCTGTGCGCTCAGTGCCCAGCAGGCTGGCGCTCATTGCATCCTCCGGGATGTGGGCTTTGAGTGAAACCAATGCAGAGAGATCCATATCCATATGCTCAGATAGATTAAATTGGCACCATTTAATATACAGTCGCGGCGCAGTTTGTCGAGTCTTGTATTGTCTTAATCATGGTACTTAGCGCCGTAAAATGGCCCACCATCGAGCGATATTGAGCAAACTCTGCAGTGCGCCGGAGACATAGGTCAAAGCCGCAGCAAACAGAAGTCTCCGCGCGCGTCCCATGTCGTCGGCCCTGATCATCCGGCGTTTCGCCATGAGCGGTAGCGCTTGACCAAAGCTCGCGTCGAATTCGGTGGGCAATGTCAGTGCGTGGACGATCACGGCAGAGCCCAGCGTGAGTATTCCGCCGAGGAAGGTAAATAGGCCGATCATGGGCACTCGGGTCAATGCGGCGCTAAACGGCGCCATCATCAACATGGCTGCGCCCACCTTCTCGACCGGTTGTACCCAGCGGACCAGATGGGTCCGCCACTTCAGCGGCTTGAAGCCCTGTGCGTCTTGTATAGCATGCCCCACCTCGTGAGCAGCCACGGCAATTGCCGTGAGTGAGCGCCCGCTGTGGTTATTTGGACTCAGCCGCACTGACTTGGCGATGGGGTCGTAATGGTCACCTTTCTCAGTGGATTCAATGGAGATCTCATTCAGGCCTACGCTGTCGAGCAACTGGCGTGCTGACTGAGCACCGGTAAATTCGTAGCGATTTTTGGGCAGATGGTAGCGTGCCATCACAGCATTCACCCAGATGCCGGGTCCAATGATCAGTGCTAGAACAACAATGATTAAAAGTACGATATGCATAATGCCAAGGTCGAGATTTCAACCTATCCTGCACGATCATGGATTACCAGAGCAACAGCGGTAACGCTGCGAGTCGAGCAGCAAGCGCATTTTCTGAATAGCCGCGAGGCCGCATGTCGTTATTGAATTCGAGCTCGGTATCGCAGCGAGAATTCCGGCGCGCCGCTGCCTGCTGTGCCGGCCAGTGTTCCGATTGGTGTAATCAAGAAACCGGTTACCGATGCGTCGAACCCATTGCCGTCTGGCGTCGGCGAGTAGTTGTAGGGGGCGCCGCCGCCTGGCTGGTTTGAGAAGGCAACAGCGGTCGCGAAGTCATAGCTTATTCCGCTTGTTGGTGAACCGTCGACAAACGCGATAGGGTCGCCGCCGGATGTATCAACATAGAGTGCGGTGTCCGGCGGCAGCGCATCGGCTATGTTGATACTGTTGCTATCGGTACCCACCGGACCGCTGTTGGAGACAGTTACCGTATAGAGCATCACTGCGCCGGGGGTCGCCTTGGGATTCCCTGATCCGTTGATCGGGTCGGAGAGTACCGTAACGGACTTCGTGAGCGTGATCAGCGGGCGTCCGATCCCAAACGTATCGCCACGTTGGTGGGTCACCGTGCCTTCAGTGCCTTCAATGGCTGTGACTCGATATGTCCAACTGCCGGAGGCTGCAGCGGGTATTGGCAGTGAGAATTCGTACTGCGCGCTGCTGCCGCTCAGTGTTTGTATTTGTGCCATTGGTTGGCTCGCGACGATGGTGGTTCCGTTGTTATCAAGCACGTCTACCAACACGTTGTTGATGTCGAAGACGCCGAAAGGATCGCTGACATCCGCTCGTAGCGAAGCTGTGGAGCCAGGTATGAATTGTGATTGCGCCGCACCCGCTGGATACACGGCGTCGAAACTAGTCGTATCGTCAACCCGAATAACAGTCAACGCGGGCAAATCGATTCTTGAGTTGCTGCCTCCAAATACGGGCACGACGAAGACGTTCCTCCCGCCGCCGCCTGGCGTAACGTTCGTTAGCGTCAATGTAATTTGAGTGCCGGCAGGTAAAGTCGTGACTGTTGCCAGAGGTACGTTGAAAGTGAGTTGCGTCGCCGAACTGGGAGGTGGCGCAGAAAAAGTTTGTGTGACCGGTGTGCCCAGGGGGCCGGTTACGGTGCCGGTGGTGCTCAATGCAACGGTTAGGGCGCGCTGCACCGGATTTGGATTGGAGCCGCCTCGGCCAAGCAACAAAGTGACGGGAATCGTGCCGGAATCAATTGTCAGCGGAGCTTGCAGTGCTGGCGTCATTGTCCAAGTAGTCGCCGGTTGATTTTTTGAA
>JAHEEO010000084.1 GCA_024640665.1 Rhodospirillales bacterium
CATCATGCGCGCTGAAGATGAAGCCAAGATTCGGGAAGTTTATGAGCTACTCGACAGCACGCCTGAACAACTTATCGAACACCAGCCGCAGATCAAGTACCTGCTGCTGCGATCCGGGGCTTACGCTCTGTCGAGAAACATGACAGAACCGCAGACTATTCATCCCGACAGTCCGCTGGGGCTTGCATTGCTGTCGGATGCCCTCCCGCCCGCAGAATTCGAATCGCTGCATACCGTCATGATCGGCAATAACCCAGGCGATCCTTTGCAGGTATATGCGCGACTATTCAGAATTAGTCGTTGACCGGCAACGGTATGACGCGCAGTTCGATTCGCCGGCTGCGCCAGTCGTCTTGACCCGAATTGCCGCCCGCTGTGGATACCCAGTCAACTTCGATTTGATTGGGATCGACGCCGAGTCCGTGGAGAATGGCAACGATCTTCTGCGCACGTTGGCGAGCCATTTCTGAGCGTTCCGACAGTGTGTTGCCATTGCTCAAGCGCGATGCGCCTCGATAGCCGGTCACCTCGACGCGCGCAGGTATGGCGTTTGCGATCTCTGTCAATCTCAGCAACTCGAGCATATCGGCGTCTGTTGCCCGGTCGCTGCCGAACGGATAGTAGACGGTCAATGTTTCGGTCGTGAACGGCGGCACCGGAGATGGGTAGGAACTCTCTGGCATTACGGGCACCAGCGAAAGCGCAGGCTCTGCTGCAGCACGCCGCGCCAGCTCCCGAGCGGCTGCGCGCTGCTCGGCCGTGCCGCGGTTAAAGATGCCGCCAGGGGTGCCGCGCACGGCGCCATCGAACGGAATAATGGTGTCACATGCAGCATCCACCTCAGGCAAGATGGAAATGCGGGCGTCGAGTGGCGTCGCTCCACAAACCGGCGCGCCATCGGCAACACGGGCTTCGACGAGCACTCTGTGCAGGAGCTGCGGGTTTCCCCAGTCGGTCGGATTGCGCAACGCGTAGCGTTCGCCTTCATACTCGGCGAAAAAACACACATCGGTGTCAGGCCCGGTATCGCGCGCGATAGGGCAGGCCACAAAATTCACGGGCTCGCCGACGGGCGGCGCCGCGCTGGCCGAAACCACGACGCCTGCAACGCACAGGGCTGCAACTAGAACGCTGCGCTGGATTGTTGCATCGGTTGCGGTCATTAGAGCGTACTCAGGAAGTTTACGAGATCCTGCTTCTCGATCTCGGTGTAGCCAATGTTGAAGCGGCGATCGTAGAAGTCGACGAGCTCGCGCAAGTTGGCCGCTGAACCGTTGGCGAAATACGGTGCGCGCGCCGCGAGCCCACGCATTTGTTGAGTCAAAGTTGCGCCTACGTCGATACACTTACCCGTAATCAGCGCGCGCCCCGGGTCGTGCGTATAGATGATCCGCCCAAGATAAGACTGGGGTTTCGCGTCAGCGTGGCATTCAACCTTAAACAACGGTAGATCGGGGCGATTGTTGGCCCAGGGCAAGCTGTTGAGCCCGAGGTCCATATAACCCGGCGCCAGATCCATGCCTATCAACTGCATGTTGTGGCAGCCCGAGCCGCAGGACCGATTGAACGGATTACCGAGGCCCTTGTCGTTATAGTCACCCACGTCGCGAATCATGAAACGGCGCAAATAGAAAATATCGGCGCCGCGCGCGACGGACTGCTGGACCTCGAGTGGTGGGCCCGCGGCAGTTGATGCCTGCTCCACCGGCGTCGAGCCGGCCCACATGGCAAAGCTGCCGAAAATGCGGTTGATTGGATTGTTGCCCAATCTCGCGGGCGCACCATCGCGCAGCGCCTCCGGCCCAAGTACGGGCGGCGTGCCGGCAACTGTCAGCGGTCCGGCCACGTTGTGAAAGCTCTGTGCAGCATAGATCTGCGATTCGAACGCCACAATCTCGGCGAGTTGCTCGTCGGTTGGGCGCTTGCTTTCCAGATGCCCGATTGCGGCGCTAACGGCCTGTGTTTTTAATGTCGGCTCCCGCCCGTCCGACATCAATCGGTGCGCGACGAAAGCTCCGGTGTCGGGGTCTTTCGGCAACAAGCTCTTGTCATTGGGATAGAAGTATTCGTGCGGCGATACGCCGTGCGAAAGCTCGGTAATGTACTTGAGGTTGGCGACCGGCCGCGGCCGACGATAGACAGAGATCGTCGGATTTTCACTGTGGAGCCCATATACCGGATCGGTATTGCAGCCGGCAGGGTCACTGACGACTTCGATGGTGAACTCGGGATCGATTACGCTGCCTTCACTGGAGCGCGGCGGCCAAGGCAGCGGGATCCTGAACAGCCCGCGTTCGAGTAACAATGAATGCGACGCAGCTTCTTGCTGCGGGAGATTCGGGCAATCGGATCCGTCGATTGCGGCAAACAGTGGATCCGTGCCTGCGGTTTCTCGCCAACGACGGTTGATGGTTTCAACCGACAACCCCATCGCATCGGACGGCTGATGACAAGTCACACAGGCGCGACCGTTTTCCCCGAGCGGCGCGAAGAACGCATGCTCCCCGGCGCGAATTGCACCAGCCGCGTTGAGCACGCGAAGCTTGCCGAACGCGTTGTCGTACTCGACGACGGCGGGCAGCACCCGCGAGTCGCCGGGCGACCACCATGACTCAGCCTCGCGGCTCGTTTGCGCCACTGCCGTCAGCGCCAGCGTGGCAGCCAGGAGCAGCAGCGCAGTCTTGACGATTCCGATCATGTCGCCGTGTCACACTCTATTTTTTCTGCTTGCTCAGATCATACGCGCCCAAGCCCGGTTTGAAGCTCTTCTCGTCAATGAACTGCCGTATCCCCTCCTTGCGGCCGTCGTTATCGAAAAAGTTCGCGGCTTCCTGCGCGCGGATCAAATAGTCTTCGGCATTTTCATACGACATGTCGACAACGCGGCGCATTGCATCTTTCGTCGCTTTCAATGCAACTGGATTTTTCTCGAGCAGCGCCTTCGCGATTTCTCTGACGCGGGCATCCAGTTTGGCGAGTGGCACGGCCTCGGTGACCAACCCCCAGCTTTCGGCGGTCTTGCCGTCGATATTCTCGCCCATCATTGCGTGATACATCGCCTTGCGGAATGGCATCAGCTGCTGCGCGACCTTCGTCGCTCCGCCGCCCGGCAGAATCCCCCAATTGATTTCCGAAAGACCAAAATTCGCTTCTTCTGCGGCGATCGCAAGATCGCAGGCGAAAAGCGGACCGTATCCTCCACCGAAACACCAGCCATTGACCATCGCAATGGTCGGCTTTTGATACCAGCGAAGCCGACGCCACCATGCGTAGGCCTCACGCTGCGCCTGGCGCGTACCGACGAGACCAAGCGCTTCTGTTTCGCGGAAATACTCTTTCAAGTCCATGCCGGCGGACCAGGCGGTGCCCTCGCCCGTCAGCACTAGAACTCCAACCTTATCGTCATATTCAAGCTCATCGAGCACTCGCAACATCTGTCGGTTGAGCTTTGGGCTCATGCAGTTACGTTTTTCAGGCCGATTAAATTTCACCCAAGCGACACCATCGGTCACTTCGTATGCGACGGTATCTTTTTCAAGTCTTGCGGATGTCACGGTTAGTCTCCTGTCCCAAATTTCGCCACACGCTGTCGCGTCAGCATTCATAATTGCTATTGAACATAGCACTCTTGATTGCTATGTTCAATAGCGTAATATACGCCGATGACCGAGATCACAGAAAAGCCCGAGATAGCCGTCGACCCAATGCAGGATCTTTGCGGCTACCACCTCAGGCAACTCTCCGCCGTTTCAATGGCACTGCTTGCCAATAAGCTGTCGAAATATGACATTACACCCACTGCGGCATCGGTCCTGCTGGTGATAGCGGAGAACCCCGAAACACGTCAAAGCGCGGTCGGCCGGCATCTTTCAATTAGACGCGCGAACATTGCGCCAATGGTTGCTGCGCTGGAGGCCGGCGATTATCTCAAGCGCGTGCGCATAGACGGGCGTTCGCACGGACTCGTTTGCACGCGTACCGGCAAAGCGCTGGCCGGCCGCGTACGCGCCGCGTTCGAAGCGCATGAATCACGCTTGTTCGGATCGCTGCCAAAAAAGGATCGCCAGAAGTTGACGCGTCTTTTCCAGCAGATCCGGCTCGATTTGCTCGCGCAGGCTAACTTGGAATGAACTGCCGCGCTCAAGCGGCCGGGGGAACCGCCATTTAGAGCGCAAGACATTGGAAAACATAGACAAACCGCCCGCGCCGACTGATAATGGAAGGTCGTCAATTGTGGCATCAGCTCTGGCATCAAGAGCCATCCGGCCACCGTTGCCGTCGATGCCTAGCTCGGAATCAGGAGTGCAACAATCTCTATTAAAAGCAGCATAGTCGTGGCGTCCTCAGTGCTTGCCGTCGTGATCGGCGGCGTCGCGATATGGAAGACGCAATCTGGACCCCAGGAGCAGCCGTGGACCGTGGTCGAACGCTACTGCTTCGACTGCCACAACCGACAGGACCTGGCCAGCGGGCTGGCTTTTGACGTCATGTCCCCCGACCACATTTCCGACAATGCGGAAACCTGGGAAGCCGCCATCCGCAAACTGCGCGGCGGCCTGATGCCGCCGGCCGGCGCCCCGCGTCCGGAAGGTCAGTCTGCCGCTGCGCTAGTATCCTGGCTCGAAAACGAGATCGATACAGCCGCGAGCGAGCCCGCGCCCGGTCGCGTTTCGCTGCGCCGGTTGAATCGCCGCGAGTATGCCTACGCAATTCGCGACCTCCTTGCGCTCAACATCGATGCGCAGGCCTTACTGCCGGACGACAACATCGAGGGCTTTTTCGACAACAACGCGGACGCGCTGCAAGTGTCGCCGGCGTTCATCGACCAATACATCTTCGCCGCGCGCGAGGTTGCACTCGCGGCAGTCGGCAACCAGGACGCACCGCCCGTATCGACCACTTACGGGGACGCGGCCAACATGGTTATCTCGCTCCCGCCGAGGGGCGATCCCGGGACGGGCCGACAGCAGCATCATATTGAAGGCATGCCGTTCGGGACGCGCGGGGGCTTCATCGTCGAACACAACTTCCCGGCAGACGGTGAATACGAACTCACCATCGGCGATATGGCGCTTGCGCGCGAAGTACCCAGGATGGAGTTCGAAAACACGGTTATCGCATTGCTCGATGGCGAGGAGTTCTATCGCACCAACATTGGCGGCGAAGCCGACCACAAGGCGATCGATCAGCAGCTCGATCCAGCGGTCGAAGCGATCAACAGCAGGTTGCGCAAGATTCGCTTTCAAGCCACCGCAGGGCAGCATGAACTGGCAGTCACGTTTCTTCACCGCAGCTTCGCCGAAAGTGATGAGCGCACTGTCACCGTCGCGTTGGAGGGCGGTCAGGAACGCATCCAGGCAGCGCATGCACTGGAGATCCGGGGCCCACTGTCGGTCAGCGGTATCAGTGATTCCCCCAGCCGCGCAAAGATCTTTATCTGTCACCCGCAGGACGCCGCGCAAGCAGGCCCGTGTGCCCGCGACATCATCGTGAACCTTGCCGAACGCGCGTTTCGTCGGACGGTCACTGACGAGGATGTCGATGGCCTGATGGCACTGTATGCAGCAGGCTCTGGCGACGGCGGCTTCGAGCGCGGCGTTCGCGATGCGCTCAGCGGAATCCTCGCAAGTCCGCACTTCCTGTACCGCGTGGAATCCGGAGCCGAAGCAGGCGCCGTCGCGCTGAACGATCTAGAGCTGGCATCACGGCTTGCGTTTTTCCTGTGGAGCAGCCTGCCGGACGAAACGCTCCTCGAGCTTGCCCGGGAGTCGCGCCTCGGCGAACCCGATGTGTTGACCGAGCAGGTGCGCCGGATGATCGCCGACCCGCGCGCCATATCCCTCGTCGACGATTTTGCGTTCCAATGGCTGGATCTCGCCAAGTTGGACGAGATCACCCCCGATCGGGGTGCGTTCAGGCAGGCCAGCGGCCTGCTGGATCCACGCGCGATGTTGAAGGAAGAACTGCGACTGTTTATAGACAGCGTGTTTCGCAGCGATCAAAGCATCGTCGACTTGCTGACCGCAGACCATACTTTTCTCAACGAGCGCCTGGCGATGCATTACGGCATCGAGACCGTTAAGGGCGCCCGCTTCCGTCGCGTGACGCTGGAAGACAGCCAGCGCTTCGGTCTGTTGGGCAAAGGTGCCGTTTTGATGCTGACAGCCTATCCCAATCGCACGTCGCCGGTTCTGCGCGGGGCCTGGATATTGGAGCGGGTGTTGGGCGCACCGCCGCCGGAGCCGCCACCTAATGTGCCGACACTGGCTGAAAACACTCGCGATGCACCGGCCCGTACGCTGCGGGAGCGGCTCGAGCAGCACCGCGACAATCCGACATGTTTTGCCTGCCACGGCATCATGGATCCGCTCGGCTTAGCGCTGGAGAACTTCAACGCGGTAGGTCAGTACCGTGCCCACGATCCGGAAACCCTCACGCTGATAGACGCCTCCGGCGAACTGCCTGACGGCACGCCGATCGGCGGACCGGACGACCTGCGGAAGGCAATTGTCGAGCAGCCGGATCAATTCGTTCAAGCATTTACCGAGAGCCTGCTGACGTACGCTCTGGGCCGCAGTGTCGACTATCGCGACATGCCCATGGTGCGCAGAATTGTCGATGCAGCGGAAACGGACGATTACCGCTTCGAGTCTATCGTTCTCGGCATTGTCTCGAGCGATGCATTCCGCAAACGGGAAGCCCCAAGCTTGAATCTCGTGGCTTCTTCTGAGTAATCGTTTGTGGACCGCGTAACGCTATCGTTGCTATCGTTGGCTTGCGTGGACGACGAGTGCGTGCATTTAAGCAGCGCGCAAGCTCGAATGGCCACGCATACAAGCTTTCGCTTGATCGGGAAAGAGCCCGAGCATAGATAAACACGGAGTCTGGTCATGTTCCTTACCCGCAAACACCTTTCACGACGCACTTTGCTGAAAGGCGCCGGTGCCACAATCGCACTGCCATTACTGGATGCCATGATCCCAGCGCGCACGGCGCTTGCGCAGACCGCTGCCGCGGCCAGTCCTCGCCTGGGTTTCGTGTACTTTCCGCATGGGGCTCTGCAGGACCAATGGGAGCCCAGCACGACGGGCCGAAACTTTGATTTTCCGTTTATCCTCGAGCCGCTGGAACCGCTGCGCGAACATGTGACCGTGATCAGCGGCCTGCGCAATAAGGGCGGCGAAAGCGCCAGCCCGCACGGCATCACCCAGGAAACCTGGCTGAACGCCGTCAGCCCGCGTTTGCGCAATGCCGAGACCGGGGTCGGCGTCACCGTCGACCAGATTGCCGCGCGTCATTTGGGCAAGACCACGCCGCTGCCGTCGCTGGAGCTTTGCGGCGAGCCGGGCGGCATCATCTCGTTTCGAACACCTGAGCAGCCGTTACCGATGGAAGGCAATCCGCGCAAGGTGTTTTACTCAATGTTCGGTCAAGGTGACACCGCAAAAGAACGACAGGCTATTTTGAACTCGACCAACAGCCTGCTCGACTACGTGAAGGAGTCCACAGCCAGCCTAAACCGCAAGCTCGATGCTGGCGATCGCGCCCGCGTGAGCGACTATCTGGATTCGGTGCGCGAGATCGAGATTCGCGTCGCGCGGCTCGAGGAAAGCGCCCAATCGATGGCCAACCTGCCGAACGCGCCGCTGGGTCCGCCGGAGGATTTCGGCGAGCTGCTCGACATTCAGTTCGAAATGATCGCGCTGGCCTGGCAGACGAACCGCACCAACGTGGCATCGCTGAAGATGGTTGAGGAAGCCAGTATGCGCACCTACCCGCATCTGGGCGTGAACGAAGCGTTTCACCCCACCTCCCATTGGGGCGGTTTCCCCGATCGCATTGCCAACCTGCGGCTCATCCAGAATTGGCACACGCAGGTTTTTGCGAAGTTCGTCAGACGCCTCAAAGGCATGCCCGACGGCGATGGTTCGATTCTCGATCAATCGATCATCCTGTTCGGCAGCAACATGGCCAACAGCGACGCCCACAACAACGATCCGCTGCCGCAGGCGTTGATCGGCCGCGGCGGCGGTATCAAGGGCGGGCAGCATCTGCGTTACAACCAAGACAGCCCGCATGCAAATCTGCTGGTCACGATCCTGGAACGGGCCGGTGTGCCGACCGAGGAATTCGAGGGCATGGCCGACAGTACCGGGCCATTGAGCGAGGTTTGACGGTGGCCGGAAACACATTGAAATCGATCCTCCAAGCGGCAATGCTCGCGGTTGTGGTGAGCGTCGCAGGCATCGGCAGCCCGGCCGCGGCGCCGCGCGAAGAGGCCACAGGCGTCAATCATCGATATGCCGACGGCAGTACACCGTTACAGTGGGCGGTATACGAAGGCGACGTCGCCGAGGCGCAGCGGCTGCTGGATGAAGGCGCTGACGTAACGCTGGCGAACGACTATGGCGTCACGCCAATGGGCTTGGCCGCCGAAGTTGCTCATACCGAATTACTGCAGCTGCTGCTCGCAGCCGGTGCCGATGCGGACTCGCCCAATCTTGAAGGGCAGACGGCGCTGATGGCCGTTGCGAGAACCGGCAACGTCGCAGCAGCCCGCTTGTTGCTCGACCGCGGCGCAACTGTCGACGCACGCGAGGGCTGGGGTGGACAGACCGCTCTGATGTGGGCGTCTGCGCGCCGTCATCCGGAAATGGCGGCCCTGCTGATCTCCCATGGCGCCGACGTCGATGCCCGCTCGATACATCGCGATTATCAGCGGCATGTAACCGCCGAAGGGCGGCCAAAAAGCCTCGACAGCGGGGGCTTTACTCCCCTGCTGTATGCCGCGCGAGAAAACTGCATCGCGTGTGTGGATGTATTGCTTGCGAACGGTGCGGATATCAATCTGCCAGATCCCGACGGTGTGGCGCCGCTGCATTTGGCAATCATGAATGCAAATTGGGACTTGGCGAAACGATTCATCGAAGCCGGCGCCGATGTCAACCAATGGGACATGTTCGGCGAAACCGCACTGTTCACTGCTGTCGGACTGCACACCAGGACAGACGGCGGGCGGGCATCGATCGACCCGCTCAACGAAACCGACGGCATGTCGATCGTGCGCATGCTGCTCGAGCGCGGCGCCAACCCCAACATGCAGCTTTTCTTCCGCCCGGCAAACGTGCGAGGTTCGACCAATACCCGTGGCTCGACTGCGCTGATTCGTGCGGCGAACAGCGGCGACCTCGAGGTCGTCCAATTACTGTTGGAATATGGTGCCGACCCGACTGTCTATATGGCAGACCGCCAGACGCCCATCCACGCAGTACTGGCGGGCCGCGCTCCAGAACAACGGGCGCTGGAGCTGATCCGCATCTTTTTCGAGGCCGGCACGGACATCGACGTTGTCGCACTGGTCAATCATAGAGAGGAAATTCGGGGCGGCACGGCGCTGCACTATGCGGTCCGCAAACGCTACAAAGAAGTGATAAAGGAGCTCGCCGCCTTTGGAATCGATATGAACGCTCGAGACCAGGACGGCCTGACGGCGCTCGACTACACGCAGTCGCGTGGCTTTATGCCCTTCATGGCGCTCCAGACGCCGGTTTACGAAGAGGAGGCGGAGCTGCTGCGCGAGTTTGGCGCGACCGCAGCAATGGATCAAAACCCCGTCTGGCCGGTTCTGGGCCCGCCCCAGGGAGTCTGGGCTGACATCTGGCCACTGGGGGAGTCGCGCGTTCATGAACCGATCTACACACACTCTACCGTCAATTAACGTGCGGTTTTCGCGGCGGCGCTTGCTGCGTGCAGTCGCTGGATCCGTTCCACTTGCCGGCATCGTTGCGCCCAGTAGCGCGCTGTTCCCGGCCTTATCGGCTCATGCACAGCAAGCCTCAACGGCTATCACCGCAATCGATCTCGGCGGCCTAACAGTGCTCCAAGGCGCAGGTTCAAATGTGGTCGCAATGTCCGGTGACGACGGCGCATTAATGATCGATGGCGGGCTTGCCGCCAATGCGGATGTCCTGCTCCGAACGGTTCAAGATGCAACGGGCAACAGTCAAATCCGCATGCTGATCAACACGCACTGGCACCCGGAGCAGACCGGCGCAAACGAGCTCGTCGGTCGCGCAGGCGGCGTGATCTTCGCCCACGAGAAAACGGCAACATACCTGAGCAACACTGTTTATTCCTCTGCAACGTTCGACGGCCGCCTGGAGCCGTTACCCGAGATGGGAAGACCGAACGAGGTAACACGCGGTGACGGCTCGCTCGAGTTCGCAGGCACCCGGATCAATTACGGCTACCTGCCGGCGGCACACACCGACGGCGATCTTTACGTGCACTTTCCCCAGATGAATGTGCTGGTTGCCGGCGGCGTCGTTTCCGCAGGGCGTTGGCCGTTGCTCGACTACCGCAACGGCGCCTGGTTTGGCGGACGAGTGCGCGCACTGGAATGGCTCGCCGAATTGGTCGATTCCGGCACGCGCGTCGTGCCCGCCCACGGCCCTTTGATGACAGGCAGCGACATCATCCGTCACCGCGATATCTATCAGCAGCTGTTCGAGACCATGATCGGCTATATGAATTTGGGCCTGGGCGCGGAAGACGTGGTGGAACGCAACCCGCTGCAACAGTACCAATCCGAGTTCGGCGACCCATCCGCCTTCCTCGACGGCGCCTACCGCAGCATGTTGATCGCTTACGTACCTGACTAATTTTTCCCTGCGGCTGTCTTGTCAGCGCCGCGACCCTGGGACGGATTACTGGGACGCATTACAATGGGTGCTGTTGATGGCCCCCACCACCGGAGATCGATAAGCATGACCATCGGAAAGAACGCTGCATTGAATCACAAGTTCATCTGTTTCATTGGAGCAGCTTTGCTGGCAGCACCGCTGCTAGCCGGCACGCAAGCTCTGGCTCAAGGGCCCCGATTTCCGGGCATGCCGGCGCCCGCTCCGGCAGAGATCCCAGATCCGATTGTGGCGGCCATCCCGAGCGTCCGGCCAATTACCGGCCCCGGCGCAGTATTTAATTCTTCGGCTGCCCAATGGCCCGGCTACGGTGTCGATCACTTCGGGTATGCAATTAACGAGTACATGATCTCGGGCAGCGCGGCCGGCGCGCCTTACACCACCCGTTTAGTGATTCGCCAGCCGGCCGACGACAGCAAATTCAGCGGTCTTGTCGTTGCAGAAGCCATGCATCCGGTGGGCGCGGCGCACGCATTTGAATACAACTCAGTCTATATCATGGACTCCGGTCACATTGCCGTAGAGGTGAGCACGCAGGGCGCCGACAGCATTGCTGAATTTAATCCGGCCAGGTATGGCGACATCCGCGTTGCCAACAATCAAGTCAGCGAAATACTCGCGCAAGCCGGCGCTCTGATTAAAAGCCCGCAAAGCCCCATCGCGGATCTAAATCTTCGCAAAATGATTCTATGGGGCACGTCGGCGAGTTCCCGCATCCTCACGGACTATTTGCCGTCGCATGCGGTATTCAAGCTCGACAACATGGAAAATATTTACGACGGCTTCATGCCGACCATGAACGGCACAACCATCCAGCCGGTGGACGTGCCGATGATTCAGATGCCCACTCAGCATGAGTACGGCAACGTGGCCACAGCCGCTCAGGATGGCGACGAACCCGGGCAACAGTTCCGCGTTTATGAGTTTGCGGCCATGGCGCATCTCGATTCCCGCCACACCCGCGCGCGCTTCACACAAGCTGACTGCACGCACCCACTGTCCAGCTTCCCGATTGAAGCCTACGCTTCGGTGGCTCTGCACCACCTGCTGCAATGGGTCGACAAGGGTATTGTGCCGCCGCGAGCCGAGCGCGTCGTAATGGATATGTTTGTCGACAACGACGGTTCGCTGATGCAGTTGGACGAGTTCGG
>JAHEEO010000085.1 GCA_024640665.1 Rhodospirillales bacterium
GATCGGGGGTACGCCCTGCAGCAAGTTCTCGTCCCAATATCGCACTTGCCAATGATCAGGTGTAGCGGCGGCCGTCGCGGTCAGTGCAAGCGTCGGTGTAAGCACATGTTTACCAAAGCTCGCGTATGGATCTTTGCGATAGAACGGATTGATCATTAGGGCATAGCGCTTGCGCATTGGGCCTGGAGCAGCCAGTGGATCAAGGGCCGGTGCAACGGCCATGGTTTTGGGGAGCCAACGCTCGCCAGGGGAGGGTTGGCGCCGCGAGTACTTCATGCCGTTTCTTCCTGCTGTGATGTGGGCGAGGGCACGGTTCCAAAGCGTCGGTCGCGCCGGCGAAACTCGCGCAGTGCTGCTTCGAAGTCTGCCTCAGAAAACTCGGGCCAACCGTGCTCGACAAATACAAGTTCGGCGTATGCTGACTCCCACAGTAGAAAGTCACTAAGCCGTTTCTCTCCGCCCGTGCGTATGAGTAGATCGACGTTTGCGCAGCGCGAGGCGCCCATGGCTTGTGCGATCTGCTCCGCAACGTAATCGGTGGATACGCTTGCGGTGCGCTCAATTGCTTCCATGCATTCACCTGCTATGGCAAGGCAGGCGCGACGGATGACGTCGCGCCCAGAGTAGTCGATCGCGATTTGCAGCGTCAGCTTTGTGCAGTGGCGAGTTACTGCCTCGGTGTGT
Source organism: Rhodospirillales bacterium (assembly GCA_024640665.1). Classification (GTDB taxonomy): domain Bacteria; phylum Pseudomonadota; class Gammaproteobacteria; order Steroidobacterales; family Rariloculaceae; genus JAHEEO01. The sequence continues at coordinate 685 of JAHEEO010000085.1, forward strand.
TCGATCAGATGCACGAGCGCCGCGTTCAGTCGGTCACGTCTGCCGATTATGTTGACCCGAATGTTCTGCTCAACACATCGTGCCGCCTCACTTTGCAAGTACTGTTTGAAAAGCCGCATGAGGCTGTCCACCTCGCAGCGGGGGCGACTCCAGTTGTCCGCAGAGAAGGCGTAGAGCGTAAGCGTATCGACTTGCGACCGGACGGCAGCCTCTACAACCTTTCTGACAGCGCGTGCGCCGGCACGATGCCCGGCCATTCGTGGTAACCCGCGCTGCATAGCCCATCGGCCGTTGCCATCCATGATAATTGCTACATGCATTCCGTCGCTCCATAGAAGAGTACTTGGTAATAGAAAGTTATTGGTCAAATAGACTATGCATTCCGAGTTGCATTGATGAGGGCCTCGAGATGCTCTAATTGTCGCTTGAAAACGCGTTTTCCTTTGACGGTCAAACTATATTCCGTGCGAGGCATGCGCTCGCTGAAACTCTTGTTGCATGAGATATAGCCAGCATCCTCTAGTTTTCGCGCGTGCTTGCTTAGATTGCCATCCGTGGTCTTGAGCAACGCTTTGAGCTCGACGAAGCTCATACTCGAATTCACGCTCAGTGCGCTCATGATTCCGAGGCGAATACGTTCGTAAATCAAGCGTTCGACGCTGCCCGCCTCGGGATCGGAAAAATATCCGGCGACCGCGCGCAGACGCCTTGCTTGCGGAGCTGGTTCGGCGTCCCGTTGGTTTGGTTTCCGCGTTGGCTTAGCCACCGTAGTCCCTCATGACGAGCGCCCCGAGTGCGAGGTGAATGCCGCCGAAGCCGAGAGCAAGCAGGGCGGCGGCCCAGGCATTGGGCGCAAATAACGCAACTGCGCCGAGTCCCATGAAGGCAAAGCCAGCAATCAGTACGAGTGTAATTGAGAACACACCGCATGCCGCGATCCCGATGCCATAGGTGAGCAACCAAATTCCGGCGATTGCTATGCGTGGTACAACATCGATTAGCGCGACTGTAAGTATGCCGCCCGCGATAAAGGCGGGAGCGAGCGTCAAAAAGAACCGAACGGAAATTGCGCGACCAAGGTTCAGGCCTTCTTGCTTCGCTTTGGCAGACATGAAGTAGAGTCCGATAGTGCTCGAAGCGACGGCTGCGATGAGCCAAATGGGCAGCCAGTATGAAGCAAAGGCAGGAACGAGTTCTGCGGTGGCTGCCAGTAGCGCGATGGCGCCCATGAGTATGCAGCCTCGGCCTGGAATCGTCGTGAACGTATTGGCGGCTTCAATGGTGCTGCGGATATAGCGAATATTGTCGACTGCACTGACGCCGATGGGCGTGGGGTCGTTGGCGCGTGGTTTGGATTCCGCCTTCATAGGACGCCACTATACGCGGCAGCCTTAGTCTGTCAAGTACTTTCCAATAGAAAGTAGACTGGAATCTCAGCCGGTCGACGCAGCGTGTTCGTTGAATGGTTCGCCTGAAGTTACACTGAGGCCTTTCGCGCGGCTGCCAAACCCAATCCAGGCCAGACGCACATTTGCTTATGCTTAGAATGGCGTAGCCATCCAATGAACCAGTCGTGATGCCACCGATACCTGATTTTCCACGCGGACCGCGGCCGGCCGTTCGTGTCGGGCCGTATCTTGCAACGATGCCGAACGGCGTGTTCGGCGATCCATTGCTGCATGTCAGGCTCGCATATCAGAAACGCAGCTTGCTGATTGACTGCGGTGAGGGGCAAAAACTGGCGGCACGGATTGCCCATCAGGTCACGGATGTTTTGATTACGCACGCGCACGCGGACCACGTCGCAGGCTTACTCTCGTTTATCCGTTCGCGAATTGGTGAATGGCCGGCTTGCCGAATTTACGGGCCGCGCGGCATTGCCGACAATGTCGCCGGGATGCTGGCCGGGATTCATTGGGACCGCGCTGGTCGGCGCGCTCCGCGCTTCGATGTTTTCGAGCTGCACGGCGCCGTGATTAAAAGTTTTCTCGTTGCCGCCGGGCGGCGTGAGCCTGATCTACTAGAGGAAATCACTGGTACTTGCGGACGTCTTTTTACCGACCAGCACGTGACGATTCGTGCAATCGAGCTCGATCATATGACGCCCGTGCTCGCGTTCTCTGTCACGCCGGCAGCAAATGTGCGGGTGCGCAGAGACCGTCTCGACGCGCTCGGGCTCGAGCCCGGCCCCTGGCTGACTGTGTTTAAAGACAAGCTGCTTGCAGGGAAGCTCGACGCGTCCGTTGAGCTACCGACGGGAGAATTCAGCACGGCCTCGGCCCTTGCCGACGAGCTTTGTTTTGTTGAGCCTCCGCAGACGCTCGTCTATGCGACCGATCTTGCTGATACGCCGTCCAACCGCAAGCGACTCTCCGAGTTCGCCGCTGGCGCCCATACACTCTTTCTGGAAGCCGCGTTTCGTATAAGTGATGTCGAGCAAGCCGAGCGGACCGGGCATTTGACGACACGCGCATGCGGTGAGATTGCTTTGAGGGCAGGCGTCGAGCAGCTGATACCGTTTCACTTCTCGCGCCGTTACGAGAAAGATGCAGCAGCCGTATACGCAGAAGTGGCTCGAGTCTTTCCAAATACGGTTTTGCCGAGTGGGGTGATCGCCGCAGATTCGAGCTAGTTTGGACGCTCGGTTGCGCTCAGCCAGAACGTGCGGTGTTAGATTCGGTCGCGTTGGGTCGTTAACTGACACGTGCGCCTTGATCATGGTAACGGTGCTAATATCCATGAACAATTTATCGGAGCGACCACTCGAGTAGCTGGCATGTCTCTATACGCTGATACGCAATACCCCGTCCGCGACGAAGTTGTCGCCGTCCATACCCGGCAACTGGCTGGCATCGTTGCCCCCGGCACCTGGGGCACTGGTGCACAGAGGCGTAGCGTTGCAGTCGAAGCGCGCAAGGCCGGCTATGAGGCTGGTCTGCTGGAGCCGTCCTCCGGCGGTCCCGAAGTGCCGGACATTGAATTGCCGGAAGCGACGCGGCGCGTGATTCGGACCATTGCAACGTCGGTCCATGAACTTGATCAGCAATTTTGCGAAGGCGCCATTGCGCAGGGTCTCAGCGACGCGGAATACGTCGAAATTGTTGGCGTTGTGTCGCGGATCGTCGATCTCGATGTTTTTGCACGTGGTATTGGTGCCGCGCCGCGACCACTGCCACCGGCCGAGCCTGGCGCGCCTTCGCGAGAGCGGCCGGGTACGGCCGTTATGGAATACGCCTGGGTGCCGACTATTCCGAACGGAGTCGACGGGGGCGAGATTGGCGCTGAGCTTTATCATGGCCAACCGATGCCGTACATCGTGCGTGCACTGAGTCTCGTGCCGGATGAGCTGCGCGCGCATGTCGAACTGGAGGTCGCGCATTACACGCGCCTGGACAAATTGGCCGATTATGAATATCAGCATCACGAAGGGCTGACGCGGCCCCAGGCCGAAGTCGTGGCCGGTCGGGTATCGGCACTTAACGACTGCTTTTACTGAACTCTCTACCATGCCAGGTTCCTCCGTGAGAGTGGACATCATCACAAGCTGGACATAAACCTCGAGGCACTCGTTCGCCCTGAGCTCGATGCCGGTGTGCCCGGCAGTGCACAACTGCTGGCATTCGCCGAAGCGGTCATCAGTACTGACCCTGCTCGTCTCGATGCTGCACGCATGGCGCTGGCAGAAAAATTGAGTCCGGCAACGGTGACCGGTGCGTCGGCGATTGCCGCCAACTTCTCGAAGAACGACCGAATTGCCAATGCAATCGGTATACCGGTCGATCAGAACGACCTTGAGCCGACCAAAGCCATTCGTGCACAACTGGGCCTAAACGAGTTCCGGTCTGCGCAGAATACTTTCAGGCACTTTGCTGACGGCACCACGGACGGTTGAGTCAAATGGGTGGATTGCCTCCTGTTTGTGTGACACGAGGAAGAACGACCCAATTTGATGCGCTAACGGCCAAGCCAACCCCGGCGCCAGAAGAGATAGATGAGCCCCACGCCGGCGCCAGCCATTATGAGCAGCGCAAAGACATAGCCAAACCGCCACCCGAGTTCCGGCATGTTCCACGGTGACGACGTGTCGAAGTTCATGCCGTAGAGGCCTGTGACGAATGTTAGCGGCAAGAACACAGTAGACATTATGGTCAAGAGTTTCATGACTTCATTCAGTCTGGTGCTCTGACTCGACAGATACGCATCAACGAGACCGGAGGCGATTTCGCGATAAGTCTCGACGATGTCGATGAGTTGCACGGTATGGTCGTGCACATCGCGCAAATAAATGCGAGTTCCGTCGGACACTAATGGCATATCGTCGCGAAGAATGACGCTCAACAGATCCCGCGTCGGCCAAATGGCGCGCCTTAGCGCCAGAAGGTTGCGCTTCAAGTTGTGTACATGCTCGATATGTGTCGGTTTCGGGTTGATGACGATTTCATCTTCAAGCGCCGCCAGCGCTTCGCCGCCGACATCGAGCACTGGGAAATATCCGTCAATAGTGGCGTCGATAAGAGCATATACCAAGTAGTCGGCTGGCTTGCTGCGGATGCGTCCTTTGCCTTGTCGAATTCTCTGCCTCACAGGTTCGAAACAGTCGCCGAGACGCTCCTGAAATGTGATGACCAGGCCTTTGGAAAGGAATATCGAAACTTGCTCGGTATCCGCTGTCGTCCCGGGAGACGCCATTCGGAGCACAATATAAACATGATCCTCGTACTCTTCGACCTTTGGGCGCTGATGAACGTTGACGACATCTTCAAGCGCCAAGTGGTGCAAGCCGAAACTATTGCCTATAGCTTGGATCAAGTCGGAATCGGCGAGACCGACGACGTCAATCCAGAGAACTTTCTGATCGGTGAGCGGAGGAGGCGGGAGTTGAGTCGCAGGGCAATTGCGCTGCTCCACGACTTGGTCCGCATCGAATAGAAAATAGTGAATCGATGAACTTTGTGCGTCAGGGTCCGCGATCAAGCTGCCTGGCGGTGTCCCCGGCGCATCACGTCGCTTAAGCCTAGGAAATGGCCGCTTTGGCTGTTGTGGCCGTCGAGAGTTTTTGATGTTCCTGCTCCATGCGTTGATTATCGATTGCATAAATTCCAGTGCACCATAATTCTAATGCGATTCGGGCGTTTCGCGCATCGTTGCACTTGAGTTACTTCTAATCATAGCCAATACTCGCCGCGGCATTGTCACACTAACCATACGAGATGAGCGAATAGGGCAGTGGATATTGAGTAAACGCATGCTGCTAATAGCAACGCTAATAGTCGGCGCGGGCGCATTCTGGTTATTACGGCCGGCGTCCACCAGAATGCTGTCCTATGCATGGTGGCGCGTGAGTTCTGGACATGGCGTTACTACGCAATTCGTGCGCGTGAACGATGCAAGTCTCTACGTTGAGAGTGTAGGTGAAGGCCCGGCGGTCCTGTTGTTGCCCGGCGGACTCAGTACTATCGACAGCTTTTTCAGTCAGCTACCCGATTTGGCTGCCCGCTTCCGAGTCATCGCGATCGAGCCGCGCGGTCACGGTCGTTCTAATCCGATCACAGATCTTACGTATCGCCTCTTGGCAGCCGATGCGGTTGCTGTGCTCGATGCGTTAGATGTACCCCGAGCTTACGTCGTGGGTTGGAGCGACGGTGGAACAACCGGTCTCATGATGGCACTCGAGCACCCTGAGCGAGTTTCACGGCTGGTAGCAATCAGTTCCAACTTTGCGCCATCGGGTATCGACGTCGAGGCGCAACAACTGCTGCGTGACGGGACTCCTGATGACGGTGGTTGGTTTATGCGGGCGCTGTACAGATGGCGCGCTGGTTCGGGCGCCGACTGGCCGAAGCTGTGGCACACCGTGACGACAATGTGGCAAACACGCCCAGTGGTGGAGATTAGTGAGCTGCGGCGTATTCACACACCGACTCTCCTCATCGTCGGCGACAACGACACCGTGACCACCGAACACGCAACAGAGATGGTCAATGAGTTACCGAACGCCGAGTTGATTATTATCGAAGAAGGGCACCATACGAGCCTTATATGGCAAGCGGATCAAGTTAATGAGCAGATCATCGACTTTCTAAACGCTGCCGAACCGTAAGCAATGGAGGCTTGACTCAAGCCTGCCCGCGGAGACCATATAGGGAAAATACACTAACTGCGAACTGTAGCTATTTCATCAGCAACCGGTGCATCCCTCCGGAAATCAATATCGAAGAGTCCAGCAAGGCTTTCGGCAGGTTCCACCAGCCATCTGGGCAAGCAAGATATCTGGGGCTCCACACTGGATCGAACTTCTCTTTATAACTTCGCAGGCCTTCGAAGTTATAAAAGGTCTCGCCGTGCGTGAAGATCAGATGACCCAACTTATGCCACAGCGGTGCAAGTGCGTGTTGTTCCATGCCTGACAATGGCGCCATGCCTAAGCTGAACCATTGATAACCGTTGGCAGCGCCCCAGAGCATGAGCTCGACAAATAGGTAGTCCATAACCCCTTTCGGAGCGCGCTCGTCGTAGCGCATCAAGTCGATAGATAACTCGCCACCGCCTGGCGCAGGCCAGAGATTTGCGAATGCGACAATGTCGTTTTCAACTCGCACAACCGCGCAGTCGAATTGCTCAATGTAGGCTTCAGAGAATGACCCGATCGAGAAGCCTTTCTCGGCAGTAGCTTTTTCTGACAACCAATGATCAGATATACCGCGCAGGGTTGCCGATATGCCGGAAACATCGGGCTGGGAAATGACTTCGAAGGACGCATTGTGCTTCTTTGCTCGATTGACGGCTTGGCGGAGGTCAGCACGGCGACTGCCTTGCAGGTTAAAGCCTGCAAGAAACACGCGGGCGTCTTCGCCGAGTTTCGCAAGCGACAAACCTAAGTCAATATAGTGCGCAAGGGATTCTTCGGACACCTGATAAAACACTGTGCGACCACCATGCCGATCGACCAACTGGCGGAACGCCCAGACCAGTTCTTCCTGATGGGATACTGGCCCCACTGGATCTCCCATTGCGATCCAGCTGTCACCGTTAATCTGATACATGATGAAGGCTTGTCGGTCTGCTGACCAAAGAAACCGCTTATCACCGAGCAACGCAATATTCGACGATGCCTGCGAGGCTGTCGCAAGCACTCTACGCACGTCCTCGAGATCCTGGTCAAGAGTAACGCTAGTCGGCTCGTTCGGTCCCGTGCGCAGTAGTTTCCAGAGCGCGAATGCCAATGCGGCCATTGCTGCAACAACTCCGGCGCGGAGAATTCTCGGTGCTTCGGCTTGAAATGCAAACTGCCACCATAGCTGATCCGAGTATTGGACTTGTCGAAAGCTTACGAACCCAACCCACGCCACGATGCACAGTACGCAAACAATCGCCGTAGTCCACTGAGCTGAGAATCTTTGCGTCGCGAGCGATCCGACACGATGAAATTCGTCACGCGAAAACCAAATTGCCAACATCACTGCGCCTAGAATGAGCGATTCTTCATAGTCGAGTCCCTTCAGTAGGGAAAGAGCAATACCGATTGCCAATGCACCGAGTGTGGCGAGATAGGCGGTATGCAGTCGTTGATACAAGCCGCGTGCGAGCATCAGCAATGCGACACCGACTACGCTTCCTGCCAAGTGAGAAAGCTCGAGTAACGGCAAAGGTATCGCCCGAGCAATTAGATCTAGACGTGCTTCAATGGCGGGGCTTGCGCCAGAGATCAACAACACGACTCCGGCCAGAAATACCATAGCGCCGATCACTTGTGGTGCGATACCCGATAGCCAGTCTCCGGCCTTTTCCGTCGATTGCTGAATGATATGGCCATGCTGGCGTACTTCGTGTGTGAGTAGAACTGAAAGCGCCAGGATAAGTGGGGCGATGTAATAGATGAGTCGATAAACGATTATTGTTCCGAGGAGCGTCGTCGTATCGACTTGGGGCAGCGCAGCAACGATTACCGCCTCGAATACGCCAATGCCTCCAGGTACGCTGCTGACCACGCCTGCAGCAATAGCAAGTAAAAATAATCCAAGAAACGAAAAGAACCCGATGTCTAGTATTGGCGCAAGAAGCACATACAGTGTTGCAGCAGCGAAAACCAAGTCGGCTACCGAAACAGCGATCTGAGCCAATGCGATGCTCGGTTGCGGAACACTCATCTGCCAGTTTCGAAAACTTATCGGTTCTTTTCTGAGTGTCGACGCGGCGAAGTAGCAGCATGGAATTGCCAACAAGGCTAATCCAGCAAAGGTATCCAGGTTTTGCGGAAGGTTAAGCGCAGCCGTCTGCGTGGCGGGCATAAATAGTAGTGCGACGCCTAGTAGTAAAGCGGCACCAATACTGAAAGTTACTGAAATGAAGACAACGACGCGCGCAATTTCGGTTGCAGTGAGTCCGCCGAGCGAGTACATGCGATAACGTACCGAGCCGCCGGAAAGCGTTGCGATGCCAACGTTGTGCCCAACCGCCCAGGCCATAAATGACGTCAATGCTGTTTGCCGGTAAGGCAATGTTCGGTTGATATGTCGTAGTGCTGTTACGTCGTAACCCGTTAACGCGACATAGCTGCAGATGGCGAAAGCAATGGAGCCAAACAATGTTGCGGTTGGTATCGAGCGGGCGTGTGCAACAATGTCGTCGAAAGACAGAGCGGCAAGTTCTCGATGCAAAAACCACAGCGCCAATACCAGGACTGAAACGCTAGCCACTACACCGAGCAGGGTGGACAGGCGTTTCTTGCTTGAGTGCTGAAGGGGTGTTGGCTGAGCAGATGCTGATGGCGAATCAGACATAGCAACCTCGCTTGGAAACGATGCCTTTGTGTGCTCCAGCAAGAAGTGATCGGGGTATTGTCACGTCAAATCATAGAAAATAGAGAAATAGGGCAAGGGATTTCCTTCAAGCGCGCGTCACCTGCTCTTGCAGTTCAATGGCTCCAGCGCGGAATATTCGGCGATGTTTTGTTCTGCGTAAATGACACTGGATCAAAAACAAGGTTTTCATTGTGACATGAATGGATAAAAATGATTGGCCTAGCCGATTGAATCCAGTTATTGCAATCGACGCTCTCGTTTGAATGCGACCATTCCGCCAATCGTCGTATACTTACGTCGGCCGCAATGCAATCAGTAACATCGAATGGGGGCTTGTTATGAAGACTCGGCGAATCGTTTCATTCGTTATCTTAAGCGTGGCCGTGCTGTGTGCCTCGGCGCAGGCGCAGGTCGTAAGGCCGGAAAGAGTTGGCCTATCGTCGGATAGACTCACTCGTATCGAGGCGCTGATGCAACGGCATATCGATGCCAATGGCTTCTCCGGAGCCGTCACTGTCGTTGCACGCAATAACGAGATCGCCTGGTTCCAAGCACAAGGGCTTATGGATGTTGAATCCGGGCGGCCCATGCAAACGGACGCGGTATTTCGCATCATGTCGATGACGAAGCCAGTGGTCGCATTCTCTATATTAATGATGGCTGAGGAAGGCAAGGTCCGACTTACGGACCCGGTCTCACGATTTATCCCTGAGCTAGAAGGATTGCGCGTCGCAGCGGCAAGCACGCCCGACGGTGAGGCGGCATCGCGCGAGATACAGGTTCGAGATCTGCTCACGCATACGTCCGGTCTCATGAGCGGTCAAGCGAGCAATAGCGCTGTGTCGATCGAATTCAGTCCCGACGACACGCTCGCGAGCGTGTTGCCAAGGTTGGCTGCCGCGCCACTCGAATTTCAGCCGGGCACACGCTGGGCGTATAGCCCGATGTTCGGTTTCGACGCGCTGGCGCGCATCGTCGAAGTCACTTCAGGCGTCGATTTCGGCACGTTCGTTGAAGAGCGCATCTTCAGGCCGCTCGAAATGAACGACACCTATTTCTATGGCGACGGGCCACACTCAAACCTTGCAAAGCTCTATCGCAACGAAAACGGCACACTCGTCGAGACTCCGGATATGGCTTTCATCAATGGCGCGTATTTCTCCGGTGGCGGCGGCTTGTTCAGCACGGCCGAAGATTACCTGCAGTTTGCGCTCGTACTGCTGAATGACGGCGAGCTCAATGGAACTCGACTCATCGGACGGCGCACAGCGGAACTCATGCGCTCTGTGTTCATTTCCGATGAGCTCCCCGGGCGTAATCCTGGTGAAGGCTATGGTCTCGGCGTACGCGTCATTAATGACGCAACCGCAAACAGCACATGGTTGTCCGAAGGCAGTTTCGGTTGGAGTGGCGCATTCAATACGCACTTCTTTGTTGATCCGAAAGAACGCATCGTCGGCATCTATATGACGCAGGCGGCGGGCTTCGGTGGTGCGTTCACGTTGATGGATGATTTCGAAACGGCGGTTATGCAATCCTTGATTGACTAATCCGAGAAAGAAATGATTCGCCTGGAATCGACAGCGAACTGATATATGGTGCTCGCGCCGCAGTTTGTTCCTCCCAGTACTCAGTCGTTATCAATATTCAATTCGCGTTCTGGCGCTCGTGCGGGCTGCCGGGAAAGTTCAGCATGTTTCAATCGGCGTCGTCCACAATTGCGACAGCGCGAATCCATCCTGCTGAGGCTTTTTTGATTTTCACCGGGAAACAGCAAAGCGTGAAACCGAAATCGGGTAATTGTTCCAGCCCCAAGAGCTTCTCAATCTGGTAATAGCCAATATGGCGCCCGGCTTTGTGGCCTTCCCAGATAATGCTCGGATCTCCATCCTTGGCATAACGCTCTGCGGTGTATTTGAAGGGCGCGTCCCAGGACCAGGCATCCGTGCCGACAACCCGAACGCCACGCTCGGTTAAATGCATGGTGGCTTCGTGCCCCATTCCGCAGCCGCGATCAACATAGTCGTCATCACCATAGGCGGCACCTGCTGATGTGTTGATCAGCACGATGTCTAAAGGACTGAGGGAATAAGCAATGCGGTTCAGCTGGGCTTCGATATCTGCTGCCGTAACAACATAGCCATCCTCGAAGTGCCGAAAATCCAGCTTTACTCCCGGACGCATAAACCAGTCCAGCGGCGCCTCGTCAATGCTGGCCGATCGTTTCCCGCCGGATGTGGAGTGATAATGCCATGGGGCGTCCATGTGCGTGCCGTTATGCGTAGACAGCTGGAGGTCTTCTACCGCCCATCCTTCTCCGT
>JAHEEO010000086.1 GCA_024640665.1 Rhodospirillales bacterium
TCGAATCATGACTGAGAAGCAAGTATCCGATCGTGATGATGAGATGATGGCTGAGTTATTGCGCTCGTCAGGACGAGGACCCGCGTTGAATGATATTGCGCGGGCAAGAATTCGCACCGAAGTGCAAAGTGCTTGGCAAGCGTCGTTGGCCGCAAGAAAGGCTGCGGATGCTTCTGCCTCTGCATCGAACAGAACGGCCAGGAATAGTCACTTTCTGTTCCGTGCAATGGCGGCGACTTTGGTGCTGGCCGTGGCCTCATTTCTGGTTTATCGCAGCAATCAACCCGATGTCGTTTTGGGTGCAGCGTTTGCCAATATCGAGCAAGTGCAAGGAGAGGCTGGAATCGACCGCGGCGGCGTAAATCGGCGGATCGGTCAAGATGGCACAACACTGGCGCGAATTGGCGATCAGATTAGTACCGAGAGTTCTGCGCGAATCGCTATGTCGTTGCCAAGCGGCCAATTGCTCCGGATCAATTCAGACACGAGCATCGCAATCGTTGAGCCCAATCTCATCGAGTTATCGCGTGGGTCAGTGTATTTCGATTCCCCGCCGGAGTTGATCGGTAACGAATTCACGATTGTGACTCGATTCGGAGATATTTCGCATGTAGGGACGCAGTACGAAGCCAGCGTTTCGGGTGGCCAGTTGGCAATACGGGTGCGGGAAGGCATTGCCGTCGTGCAGCGCGAAGATGCTGACATCGAGGCGCAACGCGGCGAGCAGGTCGAACTCAATGCGGGCGGTGAAACCCGGCGTATAGCCATTGCCTCAAACGATCCAGCTTGGGATTGGGTAGAGCAGCTTGCGATTGTTCAAGCACCGGGCACATCTTCTGTCATCGAAATCTTGCAGTGGGTGAGCCGCGAAACCGGCGTTGTGCTGGTATTTGACAGTCCCGAGGCTCGAGCGCGTGCAGATTCGGTTGTTTTGAATGGGCTCACAGGCTTAAGTCCTGATGAGGTCATAAAAGTGATTCGCGATACGACACAGATCGATTGCAGCGAGCAAAACGGGGAGCTGCGCGTTTCTGTTCAATGAGTGTCTTGTAGCTGATCGGACCCTGGAATCATGTTAACGTGATTGGCTTACGGTCTTGTCAATCTATGCCTCTTCGTGAACAAAAAGATTTTACGTCTTGCAGCGGGCAGTCTTGCCTATGCAGCTCTGTTATGCGGCGCTCCCAAGCCGGTCTTTGGGCAGCCGTTATCGGTAATCAATACGCCAATTGTTGAATTCCTGAGCTCGCTTCGAGATCAAGGCATAGCGGTAATCTTTAGCAGCGAGTTAGTGCCTGACTCGCTGCTCATTGTTAGTGAGCCAGAATCAGGCGAGCCGCTCGATCAGCTTGTCGAGATTCTCAGTGCACATGATCTGGTGCTGCAACGAGGTCCTCGCCGCAGCTGGTTAATCGTTAGATCGGCAGATTCGAGCGAAGATCAACAAGACCGCAACAGCGTGCAGGAATCACCTTTGTTCCAAGTGCCCATACTTGAGAACATCGTTGTCAGTGCCAGTCGATATGCCTTCGCTCGCGATACTGCCGCTTCGACTAGTTACATCGATCGGCTCCAGCTCGATTCAGCTCCCGTGCTGGGTGACGATGCGCTTCGCACAATCCACAGTCTCCCCGGCGTAACGAGCAGTGGCTTGACGGCTCGCTCGAATATTCGCGGCGGCGTTTCGAACGAATCCTTGATCTTGTTGGATGGCGTGCGCCTCTACAGCCCGTTTCATTTGAAGGACTTTGAAAGCCTGTTTGGCAGCATCAGTCCGCGCATCGTTGAACAAATTGAAGTTCACGCTGGCGGCCATCCCGTCAACTTCGGCGATCGAATGAGTGCGGTGATCAACATGCAGTCTGTGATACCGGCCGAGCCACGACGGCATGAGGTATCGATCAGCACGCTGACGAGTTCTGTGCTGAGCAGTGGCAGATTTTCCGAGGATCGTGGTGAATGGTTGACCTCGGTGCGCCGCGGCAATCTTGATGTTCTGATCGATGCCGCGAATTCCGATGTTGGAACGCCACAATACGCGGATTTTTACACGCGCTTAGGCTACCAGTTTCGCAACGAAAGCATGATTGGCTTCGGACTGCTGACGCTTAACGACAAGATCACGCTGCGTGATGGCGGTAAGGCGGATGCGAGCGCGAACTACGAAGATGCCTATATATGGCTCAACTACGAACACGATATAGGTCGTCAGCTGCGAGGGAAGTACCTGTTTTCGCACACGCAAACTACTGCGCAGCGCGACGGACGAATGAGCGATGTCGAAGTTGTTCAGGGCTTTCTACGAGAGGCGAAAGACTTTGACGTAAACACGCTCCGCGGCGATTGGACGCTTACGAGCGATGGCGATGGCTTATGGAGTTTCGGGGTGGAGGCAAGCTTCGCTAGTGCGGACTATGACTACGACTTTTCCCGCGTATTTACAGTACCCATTCAATTGCCTGCATATCTCGGCTTAAGCAACCCCGGGCAGTCAGTGTTGGCAATGAAGAACCGGCGCCAAGCCGCATACTTGAATCATCGAAGACAATTGGGTGAAGCAGTCATTGTCGAGGCCGGCGTGCGGTGGGATTCGCAGTCGCAGCTGAATGCTCAGCAGACGAGTCCGCGCCTCAGCATCCTCTGGGACTTGGGTGACCGCGCGACTTTGCGCGCATCTATGGGGCAGTACTACCAATCGCAGGGCATCGACGAAATTCAGGTTAATGACGGCGTCAATAATCTGTTTCCAGCGCAGCGAGCCGAACATGCCATCCTCAGTTTTGAATACGCTATAGGCAGCGCAACATCTCTGCGTGCTGAGGTCTACGAAAAACGTATTCGTAACCCGCGCCCGCGATTCGAAAACTTGGTGAACCGTGTCAGCCTTTTGCCAGAGCTGCTTCCCGACAGAGTTCTACTGGTTCCTGAACGCGCTCGCGCTGCCGGTATAGAGTTGTCAGTCGAATCGGATTTAGACGATTGGCGGTGGTGGTTAAGCTTTTCCAGGGTGTCGGTCCAAGACTATTTCGACAATCGTTGGATGCGACGTAGTTGGGAAGAACCTTGGTCCAGCAAAGGCGGCTTTATTTGGAGCGGCATGCGCTGGACTGCGTCAACCGCTCTGACAGTTCGCGCCGGCTGGCCGATTAGTCCACTTAGGCTGGATGGGTCAACGCTGGTATTGAGTGACTACAACCAAGAATCTTTTGAGACATTCAAGTCCGTGGATGTGCGTGCCGCACGCCGTATTGATGTAAAGCACGGATCAATGGAAGCCTACGTCGAGATCAATAATGTCTTTAACTTCAGCAATCCATGCTGTATCGATTATGCGTTGCAGCGGAATTCTGCCGGAGTGGTGCAGGGGCTGAACGCTGATATTGACGAATGGTTGCCGGCAATTCCCGTGTTCGGGTTTTTATGGGAGTTCTGAGCGGCATTGCATGAGCGCCTCTAAAATTTGCGGCGGGGTATACTCGACGTCATTACCTGTAGGGGGGACTTCGATGAGTCGATATAAATTGGGCGCGCGCCTGACAATTTTATTCCTCGGTGTAATTTCGCTCGCCGCGGCTGTGTCCGGGTGCTCGCAAGCACCGTCGGATGTGGTTCTTGAGCCTGCAAATACCACTTATTACGAAGGCGCCCGCGTGCTGGTCGGCAATGGCGAGGTAATAGAAGACGCGGTGTTCTCGGTAGTCGATGGAGTTTTCGCTGCAGTGGGGTCAAGCAACGCAGTGGACTTGCCCTCGGGCGTGTCCGCAGTGGATCTCCGTGGCAAGACAGTCATGCCGGCAATTGTCGACGCCCATGTGCACCTGAGCACTTCGCGCGATGCGTTGACACAGGATTTGCGACGGCGTGCAGAACAGGGCATCAGCGCTGCCCTGAGTTTGGGTTCAGACGGCGAAGACGTGCCGCTCGAAATGCGCGACGAGTTGATGCCTGGTGCAGCGCGATATTTGTCGGCGGGTCGCGGCATTACCATGCCGGAGCCGGGCAGGACTGAAGTGCCGCATTGGGTAACGTCCGAGGCGCAGGCACGGCAAGCAGTGCGTGACGAAGCGGCGCGAGACGTCAACTTCATAAAGATTTGGGTCGATGACCGCAATGGGCAGTACGAAAAGCTCAGCGCCGAACTCTACAGCGCAATCATCGATGAGGCCCACCAACACAATTTGAAAGTCTTCGCGCATATCTTCGCGCTCGAGGATGCGAAGGGGCTTTTGCGTGCGGGCATCGATGTGTTTGCGCACGGAGTGCGAGATCAGGATATCGATGACGAATTCGTGGCACTGATTCGTCAGCGACCGGAAGTGATCCTGGTGCCAAACCTGCCCAGCCGTGGCGTGCCTACGGATTTAAGCTGGCTTGCCACTTCTATGTCCGCTGAGGAATTAATGCAGTTGCAGGCAGGCAATGTTGAAAGATTGGAGGTTCAGGCCGCGCATGGAATACAAGCGCGAAATCTCGCGAGGCTTAGTGCGGCTGGTATGACAATTGCGATGGGCACGGACGGCAACACATTCTGGGCGCCGCATGTCGAAATGGAAGACATGGTTGCGGCAGGCATGGCCGCTGCAGATGTCATTGTCTCTGCCACTCAAAATTCGGCCAATGCGGTTGGATTGGACGATACCGGTACGATCCAAACGGGTAAGCGCGCGGACTTCATTGTGCTCGACGCTAACCCACTCGAGGCTATCGAGAATACGCGGCGAATCTCCGCTGTTTATCTGGCCGGTGGGCTTGTGGATCGCTCAGGTCGTTAGAATTGGGCGACGGTAATGTCAATGAAAGCCAGCGAATCTCCTGAGTCAGAAAACTTGAGCACTGAGAGCCAATTAACTTCTGATGCATCGCGGCGCTCGAGCTTGCTGGCTCGATTTTGGAAGCCGCGCTATTGGCCAAGCTGGATACTGATTGGATGGATGATGGTTGTTGCAAGATTGCCATGGCGCTTCGCCATAAAGATTCACAAAGGATTTGGCTGGTTGCTCGGGTGGTTGCTTACGAGTAGTCGTCGAGTCGTGATGCGAAACTTGAAGATTTGCTTCCCGGACTTGGATGACAAGGCGCGGAAAAAACTTGCGTTCGAATATTTTAAAAGTATGGGCGCCTGTATCGCCGAAATGGCATTTGCCTGGTTTGGCTCGGAAGAGCGATTGAAGAAGCTCTTTTCGATTGAAGGCTTCGAGCACGTAGAGGCCGCGTTGGCGAAGGGCAAAGGTGTCGTCTTATGCTCCGGCCACTTCATAACGCTGGAAATATGCGGACCTTTTTTGAAGTCGTTATTACCAGCGTATGCGTTCATGTTTCACAAGCGGCGGAACCCGCTGATTGATGAAATGCAAACGCGAGGCCGCAAGCGTGCAGCGCACGAGAGTTTTGCCAGCAACAATATTCGGGCCATGCTCCGGAGTCTCCGCAACAATGCCGCTGTTTGGTATGCTGCAGATCAAGCATACTTTGGCAAGAACAGCCGCTTGCTGCCGTTTTTTGGCGAGCCTGCAATGACCAGCCTGGCGACTAGCAAGTTGATACGCGTTAGCGGTGCGCAACTCGTGCCGTTTGCTTTTTTCCGACGCGCAGATGATTCCGGTTACACGCTTCGATTTAGCGCTCCACCAGAGAATTTTCCCAGCGAATCTGTCGAAGCGGACACGCTGCGCCTCGTCTCAATACTCGAGGACGACATTCGCGAGTGTCCTGAGCAGTACCTCTGGACGCACCGTCGGTTTAAAGGTCGTCCGGCGCCTTTGGCGGATGTTTACGCACGCTAGAGCGCATTCATCATCGGGCGTGGGCATCCCCAACCAGTGCCGGCACTGAATAGAGCGATGTTCGAGCCGTGAAGTAAACCGTCTTGCCGTTGGGTCCGCCGAAAGCCAGGTTGGCCGCCGATTCAGGCAGTAGAATGCGGACGATCAAATTGCCCGAGGGCGAAAAAACCTGCGCCCCGTCTCCAGAACTCGACCAAA
This sequence comes from Rhodospirillales bacterium, assembly GCA_024640665.1. GTDB lineage: Bacteria > Pseudomonadota > Gammaproteobacteria > Steroidobacterales > Rariloculaceae > JAHEEO01. The sequence continues at coordinate 5,982 of JAHEEO010000086.1, forward strand.
TGTTACCCAATTCGTCGCAGCGTATGCCGTCGGGTGCTCCTTGATCGAGCGTAACTAAAACACTGCCTCCAGACAGCGATGCGCCATCGGCATTAACCGTAAACGCCCGAATATGGCGCGTTTCCATGCCGGAGTCGGCGACATACAGCGTGCCTTCGTCAGGAGAGAAGCATAGCCCGTTGGGGCGGTCGGCATCGGTCACCACCGGATTTGTGACGCCGGTTTCAGGGTCGAATCGGTAGACATGGTTGCCCGTGGTTTCCTGGTCGCGGTCACCGAGTCCATAAGGTGGGTCTGTAAACCAGAACGAGCCGTCCGATTTCACAACGACGTCATTTGGCGAGCTGAGCGCACTACCGTCAACTCGTTCCACCAGCGTGGTAATCGAGCCGTCTGCTTCGGTACGTGTGACTCGTCCATCGTGCTGCGCCGAGATAAGCCGCCCCTGCAGATCCAGCGTGTTGCCATTGGCGCTGCCGCTCGGTGAGCGGAAAGTCTGCACACCGTTGACCGCATCCCAGCGCTTGAGTTCATTGGCAGGAATATCGCTGAAGACCAGATAGCCGCCATCGTCGCTGATCCAAACAGGACCCTCGACAAACATTAAATCGCCAGCCAGTTTGCTGACCACAGCATCGCTTGGGAGTAGCTGTCGAAACGCCGTTTCGTCTATAACCGTGAATGCTTCGGTGTTGATTGCGACTTGGGCTATTGAAATGCCGGGCACATCGGCTGAGTCGCTGCAGCCGATCAACAACGCGGCAAATATCAATGCAAAATTTGAGGTTTTCATGCGCCTACTATAGCGCACTGTTGACGCCTGTCGATGGCGGCAGATGTGCGCGAGGCATCGAGCGCGCGTAACATATGTGTACAGCGCAATCCGGGGGGAATCCAGTGCCGCACATTCAGTATCCGCAGGAGCAGATGCACCGCTTCGCTTACACCAAGCTCACGGAACGGCAAATTAGCCAAAAGTTGGTTCCGGCGGCCGCAGGGCCCGCGAGCGCATCGCCATTGTCAGGCGTGTTAGCCGGCAAGTCACTGAAGATCGTGACCGATAATGGTCCGGAGCTGAATTACAGGTTTGCCAGCAACAATCGACTTTCGGTATCTGAAAACGGCGGGATGGCCGTGGACGTCGGTTACGGTGCGTTGCTGCTCGATCACGTGGCATTGTTTTCGCACCTCGTGCCGGGCACGCAACGAGGCTACAACGTCATTGTCGACCAGGCCACCGGGCTGGCTACGGTTTTTGAGGTTTGGTTCAGTGGGTTCATCGACAACCGCGAAGTGCAGCGCGAAATCTACTATGGCTATGTGGAAGAGCGTGGCGCAGCCACGCCGCAGGCTCGGCATGGCATTACCAACCGTATCGAGGGAAAGGGGTTCTATTGGAAGCAGGATACCGGCGTCGAGACGCTGGAATTTTTCCCTTCTGCAGCGTATTCAAACTTCGTCGAGCTGACTCGGCTCGGCGGTGAGCTGAGCTTCTGCGGGCCGTCCGACTACATCAAGATTAACGATGAGCTCTATATCTATGCTCGCGTCGAGTGCGAATTCTCGGGCACGATGACTTTGTATGTGCTCGATTTAAATCGAGTGGAGCAAGTTGGAGTGCGCCTCGGCTTCGATAGCAACGACGATCTCGAGTACTACTTATTCACGGGCAGCGGCGAATGGCTGGGCCAGATCGCGCAATTCGAAGAGTTTGGAAACGTCGGCGCCGCGCCGCCTGTGGCTCCTGATACCGCTCCGGCGGAAAAGGGCGCGCGCCGCGTATACCGTCCTGCGCGCACTAATCCAATCCTGACGAAAGCGGAGATGGAAGCCGCCATTGCCAACACCAAGGAGGCCTTTCCCGGCCCCAATGCCATGGCCGGCAACAAGGGCCCTGTCAGCGACTATCTGGCCGGCAAGGAACTGACCGTCCGCTACGACAATGGACCCGTCGTGGAATATCGTTTCGATGAAATGCAGCAACTGCGCTGGCGCTATGAAGGCGAGCGCGCTTGGAGCGAGGAGCGCTACGAGTCTTGGGAGTCCGCTCCAGGCGTGATCATGTTTGGCCACTTTCTCGGTGACGCCCCTGAGCACGACGCTCATATCGTGGTAATGGATTTCGAACACGCACTTGCAAGTTGCTTGCATGCCACGACGGGCACACCGTATGTGGCCAATGAAGCGGCCGTAAAGGCTTGGTTCGGCGTCATTGAAATGGCAGGTTTAACGCCGCCGATATATCGACGTCACCAATACACCGATGAGCTTGTCGGCCGTGCCTTGACTTGGAATTACTCCCCCGGTTTGACGTCAATGCACCTGTACTCGACGCCGCATTCCTTGTCATGGATTATCTTCGGGCAAGACGGCGCCGGAGGAATGGAATGGAGCGGCCCGGCATCATACGTAAAGATTCGCGATGATCTCTACTTGGCGTATTGGTTAGAAGAGGCCTGCAACGGCACGCTGGGCACAATTCTGGTAAATATGCGCACCATGCACGATTGCGGTATCGGTTATCACCCGCGCGCATCGGGTCTGAGCTTGGACGCGATGGGCGCGCATTCGCGGCACGCGGGCCGCTTCGATATCAACAAGTACTTCACATTGAAGGGATAAGGTGGGCAGCATGCATAACAAAGCCGTATCCACGCGTCGTTTGTTCTTCTGGCAGGCTGGCGCCGCGCTGTCTGCACCACTTGCCGCTGCGAGCGCATCGGCCTCGACAGAATTGGGCGGAGACAATGAAACGCTGAAGGCCCGGCTCGAAATGCTCGAGGATCTGAACGCCATTCAAGCGCTGCAGCAGGCCTATGCAAAGCATCTCAATGCAGGTGCTCACGAACAGATCGGTGAATTGTTCGTCGACGCGTCAAGCGTCGAGATCGAAACTGGAATTCGCGGGTTGATCGCCGACGCCTTCAAGGCGGATGACTTTATCGAACTCGGTGGCGATCGCATGAGCGCCACTTCGGTAACGCACTGTACGGTTGAGATTGAGACGGAAATTGGACCGAGCTGCACACTCGTCGAAATGGCTCGGCTGCAGGGCGAAGGCAGCTTGAAACACTTACAACGGCGCATGCTCGAAAACACCTATATCAAGCAGGGTGGTGTCTGGAAGATCGAGCGCACGAAATTTCGCTTGGCGGAGATTTAGTCTACGGAATCAGCTCGCGAAACAGGCCATCCGAGACGATGCGGCCATCAGCCGGGTTTGCCAATTCCGCCAATGTTTTCATCTTCCAGTTCGCGTGGCGTTTGGTCGAGGACGATGTCGAATCTGGCCGGCAACAAGCCGAATCTAGAATCTGGTGGTGGCTGATACTCTGCCATCAATGCAATGCGGGTCAGCAATATTTACGGCGTGATCTCCGTTCCATCCCAAGCGAGCAAGCTGCCACTTTGGCTGGGCTGCGCAAGCGCGATAACGCTGAGAAGGCGCTGCGCCGAACTCGCTGGCGTGAACAGTTGCTTGGCGGGCACACGTGATTGAAACGGCGCTGAGAGATTCGTATCGACTGTGCCGGGATGCAGGCCGATGCAAAGTGCCGAAGCATTCTTCCGTTTGAGCTCAACCGCCAATGTGCGAATGACCATGTTCAAAGCCGCTTTCGACGCACGATAGCCGTACCATCCGCCGAGTCGGTTGTCGCCGATGCTGCCAACTCTTGCAGACAACGCGGCAAATACACTCTTTCGCCCGCGAGCAAGCAGTGGCAGAAAGTGCTTTGCGACGAGCGCAGGTCCGGTGCAGTTGATCGCGAATGACTGAGCAAAACTTTCAGCGCTGAGGTCCGCCCAGGTTTTTTCCGGTTGCAGGTCCGGCCCGGCATGTAGCAGACCGCTGGCGACGAGGACAATGTCCAGTTCTCCATAATTCGCGCAGGTCTTCGCAGCCTGCTCGATTGAGGATTCGGCGGTTAGGTCCAAATGCACCGCTTGGGTTTTCGCGGGCAGATCGGTGAGATTAGTGCGTGCTACCGCAAATATACGATCAACGGCCGGATCCGTCGCCAGCGCATCGACCAAGCCCGCTCCGATACCCCCGCTTGCGCCAATTACGGCAGCCGCCAGTCCGCGGCCCATGCTAGCTAATTCGCTCATGTCGAGTTTCGTTCGGAGGCTGTTACGGTGATTGAGGCAGATCCGTCGATAGCTCTATCATGACCTCGTTTCGGCGCATGAACCATGGCGTGAACGGGGCGTTGTAGCGTGCAAATAGCGGTGATCCAACCGCAGTTATGCCATTCCGATCCAGGGCCTCTTGCAGGGCCGTTAGATGCGTTTCAAAGCTCTTGCGAGTCCAGCGGCCCGAGTAGCGGCGGGCCGCAACGAGCCGCGCCGGCACTTCGCGGATTGTCACGCGGGAATCGAGCGGCACGGGCAGCGTTTCCATTGCGTACCCTGCGGGCATGACAAACCCATAGACCTGCTTGTCTGCTTCGCGCGCAGCCGGTGCTGTGCTGAGAACTGGCGCTGTCATAGCCATCTTGACGTTCGTTTGTGCCTTACTGCCGCTCTTTGGTGGCGTCGCAGAAAGCACTGCGCGGTTATCGCCAAATATGTAGCCGGCCAGAATTCGGAATGCGGAGCTATCGGCCGAGCGAGCCTCTTGAGGCACTTCCGTTTCGGCGACAATGAACGGTGCGTAACTGCGAATCTCGTAATCCGCAGTTACATCAGTAACAACATAGTCTGGTTCTTCAATAGCCATGGCAATTGTCGTTGCGAGCGCTGCTAAACTCGCCGTCAGCATAATTATGACCTTCATTTTTCACCTCGAGCCTCAATTGTCTCTAATTTAATGAGAGTTCGTTGGACTTAGTGAATTGGATTCCTAAATACGCGTATTAACCGAGTTTGAGCGAATGCTCTGGTGCTTCGTCAAAATGAAAGCACCGTGGACAATTTGGCACACCGCTCTGGGGCTTGCAGCATTAAGCCTGCGGCGCGTTCGTTAAGACAATGCCTTCGGCATCGATGACATGCTGCAGATTTTTCTCGATGATTTGCCTTGCCCGCCCAACCTCCTGGCAAAGCAGAGCATGCAGCGCAGCATCGGCTTCATTGCGGTTTTCGCAGTCAGCGCTGTATTGCTCGAAGCCGATCAAGTTCGCCAATAGCGTCGCCAGATGCTGTGGGCACTGACAATCAATTTCGGTTGGCAGTGACGCAAGCTCAGCTAATTGTGCAGCAGAAAACTTGGGTGGTGTCGGTTCTGTCATCATGGGCGCACTGACAAAAACAGTTCGAAAGTCCTGTAGTGCTTTTAGCAGCTCAGTCGTTGTTGCCGGTGCTCGCGCAAGCTGAATACCTCGGGCCCGCAGCACCTGCAGATCACGCTCTCGCGCAAAGCCGTAAATCAATAACATCCCCATCTGACCAAAACGTGCGCGGACATCGATGAGCTGCTGGGTGATCGCAGGTGTCACACTGGCGATGTCAACGAGCAGACCGTCAAGCGGCTGTGCGGATGTGTTGAAGTCGATCGGTAACGGGGCGGCGCGCGCTATCACGATCTGGCAGACATCCGGATGTGCGCGCAGCGCTTGCGCAAGGCTAGTGCAGGTGGCGCCAAGAACGGCGATGCGCAGTGGGCCGATGTTTTTCGGATCAGCAGTATGTCCAGATTCTACGATATAGCTTTGCAGTTCCTCATCCGAAAGGCTGGCAATGTCGCTGATGCGGTGCCCTGCTCGTACCAGTCGTTTGAGCGATGACAGGCGCTTTACGGTTGTCTGAGAATAGCGGCGCCGCTGGCTCTGTGACCTGATTA
>JAHEEO010000274.1 GCA_024640665.1 Rhodospirillales bacterium
GCTGTAAAAAAGTAGATAACGTCGGTATGGCGGGTTGCTCATCCGTCGACCGAGTGTATTCTGAGATTGCAGCACGATGCGAATTGAGTTGCCCGCCATCAAGTTGATCCTGCAATACACCAGTCGCGTCTGTATATGGGTAAGCAAACGGATGTTCGTAAGAAGTTACATCAACCACTGACCCATCTTCAGCCGAGAGTTTTTCGGAGAACCCCGTGGCTAAGTATCTGGCGACCGGGACGTCCAGGACATCGAGCCAGATCAAGGGGCCAGTACCATCATGCCGATGTTCGTGCCAGCTCCAAGACGGCGTCACAATGAAATCACCTGGATGCATATAAGCTCGCTGCCCGTTAACAGAGGTGTATCCGCGGCCATCCCCTTCGATAATGAAACGCAAGGCAGCGGCCGTGTGCCGATGCGGAGGCGCAACTTCGCCTGGCATGATGAGTTGTAAACCGGCATAGAGCGCATCAGCTACCAAGTGCTCGCCGCTGAGCCCCGGGTTTTCAAGCGCCAGTACACGACGCTCGGCATCCTGCGTGGATATGGCGAGCTGCGATTCCAGCAGCAGCGGACGCAGCATTTGGTAGTCCCATTTGAACGGGCGAGCCTTGACGCGCGGTTCTGTTCCGAACCACTCATGAAAAAAATGCCACAACGGCGTTACGCCGAGTTCACAGGCGCTCGCTTCAAACTTTGACCGCTGCTTCATTCGCACTCAGTTCGAGGATGCAATTGCCTGTCGTCGAGCTTGCTCTAGTGCATCAAGCTCTGGATCTTCAGGCGGCACCCATACATGAAAATCTTCGACGATCAAATACAAGCTGGGTACAAGGAAGAGTGTAATGACCGTTGCGAACAGCACGCCCCAGGCCAGTGACACCGCCATCGGGACAATAAATGCGGTTTCCGGCGTGTCCATTATCATTAATGGGACCAGCCCAACGAACGTCGTGAGGGATGTCAGCAGAATAGGGCGGAATCGTACGACGCCGGCTTCTGCCACGGCCTCAATTGCGCTAACACCTTTCTTGCGCTGGCGATTCATGTAATCGACCATGACAAGACTCGAATTAACGACGACGCCTGATAGCGCGATGATGCCAAGTATCGACGGCAGTGCCAGCGCTTGGCCCATGATCGCATGACCTGCAATGGCACCAATGGCACCGAACGGAATGACGGCCATGATGACCAGGGGCTGCAAGTACGACCGCAATGGAATCGCCAACAAGGCGTAGATAACCATCAGCGCAAGAGGGAACAGTTGCAGCAAACCACCTAGGGCTTCGCCTCGCTCTTCTTGTTCTCCGCTAAATACATAACTCACTCGGGGATAATTTTGCAGGATTTCCGCAAGTGTTTCGCTCTCCAAGCTGGCCAGGACTTGCTCTGGCGTTGTCACAGATCGGACGACGTCCGCGGTGACTGATACAACTCTTTGCCGATCGACTCGCCTGATCGACGAATAGCCGTTGCCAAAATCAACGTTTGCGACAGCCGAAAACGGAACCTCGACTCCGCCCGGTGTGCGAATCCGCATGTCTTCGAGATCGCCGAGCGAACGCCGCTCGTCTTCAGGGTATCTCACCATAACGCGGACGTCTTCAGTGCCGCGTTGAACGCGCTGGGCTTCTTCGCCGTAAAATGCGCGGCGCGTCTGGCGAGCGAGATCATCTAATGTAAGGCCCAGTGCTCTGGCCTCCGGTCGCAGTGAGAGTTTCGCTTCCTGTTTACCGGATCGAAACGAATCGGTGATATCTGTTACGCCGTCGAATCGAGCAAGTTCACTGCGAAGCAGTGTGGCAACCTCGCGGAGCTCCTCGACGTCTCGGCCGCGCAATTCAATGGAGATTGGGCTGCCGGCATCAAATGCATTTGCGGAAAAGCTCAGTTCAACAACGTCTGGTATGAGCCCGGTCAATTGCCGCCACCGATTTGCGATTTCATTGGAGCCAATGTCGGCTCTTTCTGCAGTGGGTAACAGAGCCATCGCAACTTCTGCTCGATGACTGACTGCTGGCGAACCCTGGTTGCTGGCGCGCGGACCACCGCCGCCGCCAGCCGTTTGTCCGATAGATGTGAGTAAGTAGCGAACAGTGCCAGGATTGTCAGGGAATTCCTGGTCAAGTTGCTCCATTAACTGCAAGGCCGCGTCTTCAATTTGAGCAGCCGCAATAGCCGTATCCTCGACGTTGATACCTTCCGGCATCGTGAGTGACGCCGTAATCCGGTTGCCCGCAATACCTGGAAAGAACTGCACATTGATTCGGCCGCTCAAAAAGAAGCCGGCGGTAATGATCAAAATCCCGATACCAATTGCGAGTACGCTGTAGCGCCACTTCAATGTCTTTCGTAAGCGTTCGCCGTAGGCATGACGCGCGAAATTCTCCAGGCCGGTAGCGATCTTATTCTGAAAGCTTAGCCATCGAAGTCCCAAGCGGCTGTGCTTAACATCGCGGCTGCGGCGGCGATGTGCTAAATGCGAAGGTAAGATAAACATCGATTCGACGATGCTGAATGCGAGACAAATACAAACGACAGCACCAACGACGGAAAAGAATGAACCGATTCGACCTGGGACGAATATGATCGGAGTGAACGCGGCAACTGTCGTCAAAACTCCAAATATGACGGGGATTGCCACTTCGTCGGTGCCGTTCACGGCCGCTGCACGCTGCGATTCCGCATCCAATTCATGCGCATAGATACGCTCGCCAACGACAATCGCATCGTCGACCACGATACCCAGTACGAGAATGAAGCCCATCACGGTTAGAGAGCTGAGCGTGACATCAAATAACGGAAACAACATGATGGTGCCAAGCAAAGCGATCGGGATGCCCGCAGCCACCCACATTGCCAGCTTGAACCGTAAGGGCAGGGCAAGTACCAGCAGTACCATTGCAAGGCCGCCTAAGGCCGTTGTTAAGAGTACATTGATGCGCGCGCCGAGTTCGTCGGATGAGTCTCGCCAAAGTGTGAGTTCTATGCCTTCAGGCAGTCGTTGACGGGCTTCTTCAAGATAGGCTCTAACCTTCTGCGAAGACTCAATAGTGTCTTCATCACCCACGCGATACACGCGCACCATTGCAGCCGGCTTACCGTTGAAACGTACGCTCGTATCGCCTTCTTCAAATCCGTCCACGACTCGAGCTAGATCACCGACCGTGAGCGCAGTGCCGTCTTGTCCGCTGACAACAACTATCTCTTCGAACTCCCGGCCCCGGTATGCTTGCCCCTTCGTTCGAACAAGGATTTCTCCGCCGCCAGCTTTGATAGCACCGCCGGGAAGGTCTAACGATGATTGTCGAATCGCCCGGGCAACCTGGTCGAGGGTGAG
>JAHEEO010000087.1 GCA_024640665.1 Rhodospirillales bacterium
AGGCCTTGGCGGGATATACCACCGATCAAGTGGTAGCTTTCGGGATGCACGAATACATTGACGGCGTGCAATTGGCACTTAACGATTTTAGCGAAGCGATCGCTGAAGCCTTTTTTCTGGCTTAGTGCTTGGCTGCGTACAGCCGCCATCACTTATCCGGCGGCACCATCGGCTTGCCGTTTACGTTGCTGACTCGCGATTCAATCAGTTCATTACTGCAATGCAGCTTTCGATAAATTCGCGGCGCGCTGAACGCAGCAGATAAGCTGCATAAGCTGTCCGTGAGAATGCGGGCGCACCTGCGACAGTGAATATCGTGCCGTCGGCCAACTGCTTTTCGACCATTCTTCGTGGCAGGTAGGCGCTACCGCCGATCTGCAAAATATAATTGAGCGCCATGCTGGCTTCAGAAACCCGCGTGATTGCTTCCGGCGCGTCAGGAAATGCGCGGCGGTGGTCCAATCCGTGCGTGAGTCCCCAATCCACGTAGACGTAATCGCTTGCAAGCGCATCTTGTGCGTGAAGGCCCGCTCGGCTGCTGACAAGAATGAGTTCGATGCTCGCAACCTCGCTTATCTGAAACACCTCCAGCTGTGCAGGCTCGAGCATGATGGCGACGTCCATGGTTCCGTCAATGAGGCTGCGCGTCAGGCTGTCTTGCGGCGTACATTCGGCTACGATTGCAAGCTTTGGGAGTCTCAAACGCAGCGCATGAAGCCACGGTTGGAACAGGGTCATTGCGATTCTGGGCGTAGAACCTATTGCAAGCTGCTGATTTGAGTCCGTTGGCGATACGTCTTGCCGAGCGGCTCGCCATGCGGCAATTTGACGGTCAGCATGTGCAATAAGTCGATTGCCCGCAGATGTCATGCGAATTTCTCGGGTCGTCCGGTCGAAGAGTCGAATACCCAGTTGATCCTCGAGTACCCGAATTCGTTGGCTCACCGCGGCTTGCGTAACGCCCAGGGCTTCAGCAGAACGCCCAAAGCTGCGGGTTCTGCTGACCTCCAAGAACGTCCGAAGTAGTTCGAGGTCCATCGCATATTTATAAGCAAATGTTTAATTATTAGCAAATAATTATTGTTTTACTAATTAATAATGACTCCGTATCGTATTAACGTAACGTTATCGACTGACCGTCAATGAATGGGCCTGAGCGGGCCGCTTTGGCCTGCACGGCCTTTGGCGCTTATCGAATTAAAACCTAGTTGAACCCCCTAAGGAGCATGCATCATGCGCAGCTATCGCCAATTTTCACTGCTCACAATACTCACTATTTGCTTGTTTTCAAAAATCGCTCTAGCCCAACCCGCGCTGCGTGCGCAGTTGTTTGGCGAAGCGGATGCGGCAATGCAGGCGGCAGGCGAAGTCAATGCCAGTATCCTTGCACCCACCAGTTATCAACAAGCTGCCGACTACTATAGGCGTGCAGATCAAGCACTGTCACGTGGCCGGTCGTTGGACGACATTCAGGCAGATTTGGTTGAAGCCGTACGCTATTTCAAACAGGCTACAGAACGAACCGAAATTGCACGGGTCGGTCTTTTAAGTGCTTATCAGGCGCGCAGCGACGCGGAAGAAGCCAAGGCATCGATATACGCCATGGATCTGTGGCGCGAAGCTGAAGATACCTTTGAGAACGCCGTTCGGCGCTTGGAGTCCGGAAATATGAACCGGGCGCGCAGTACAGGTGCCGATGCTGAAGCGCTTTATCGTGAAGCGGAACTAGGCGCGATAGAAAACAACTATTTCAGCAGCACCAGGAGACTCATAGAAGAGGCCGAAGACGACAAGGTTGATCGTTATGCGCCAATAACGCTCGCGAAGGCCACCCAATTGTTAGCGGATGCGGAAATGCAACTGCGCAGCAATCGCTACGATACAGATCTGCCGCGTTCTCTAGCGCGTGAGTCAAATTACGAAGCACAGCATTCGATATATCTGGCGGGGCGAATCCGCTCCGTAGATGATCGTGACGCGACAATGGAAGAATTATTGCTGGAAGCCGAAGAGTCTTTTACTCGAATAGCCGGCAATTTAGATTTTGTGGCTGAGCTGGATTCCGGGTTCCAAGCACCAACCGAAACAATTCTGGCTCGCTTGCGTGAGTTGCAGGCAGATAGCGAGACGCTGCTGCAGCGAAATGAACAGGTTGCATTCCTGGAAAATGAATTGGCGAGCATGGAAGCGCGCCTTGGTGATGAATCGGAACAACGTAAGATACAAGAGCAGATTCAGCAGCGCTTCGAGCAGCTCGCTCAAGTATTTACACGTGACGAGGCGCAGGTTCTCCGTCGCGGTGACGAAGTCATCGTTCGAATGGGGTTGAATTTCGACAGCGGCGCTTCTGTCATCAGGCCCGAGTATTTTTCTTTGCTCCGAAAAATCCAAGCCGCAATTGACGTCTTTCCGGGCAGTGAAGTTGAAGTTCAAGGCCATACCGACTCTTTTGGTGCAGACGAACTGAACTTAAGGCTGTCCGAAGATCGTGCAAGGGCGGTTAGTCAATACTTGCTAGCCAATATGGATGATCTCGGTGCGACTAGCATTACGCCAGTAGGGCTCGGCGAAACCGTGCCATTGGCCAACAACGAAACACCTGAAGGCCGAACGCGCAATCGTCGAATTGATTTATTGATTCGCCCCAATCTCGACGTTCTCGCTGCGGCGTTACGCGGCCTCTAACAACTTTAGGCGTTTCAGTTTAGAGCCAAAACCCGAGGGCACGGGTAGCGGGCACGTCTCAACCGGCCGGTGCTGCTACCATGGGCTTCTTTTTCGGTTCTGCAGGTGGATTCTGTTGATGATGGTGCTCATTGATGCCTAAAGACGAATTGTCTGGTGAGCGGGCAATTACGATTGGCGGTCATGCCGTTTTGGCGGGGGCGCGTCAGACAATTGACTTGCCGATCGCTGATTTGTATACCCATGCAAAGCTCGCTTTACCAGTTCATGTCATTAACTCCAAACGCCCCGGACCGACACTGTTCCTGACTGCGGCCATCCACGGCGATGAATTAAACGGCGTTAACATCGTTCGGCGAGTCATCAAGCTGCCGGAAATTAGGCACATGCGAGGCTGCCTAATTGCCGTGCCCATTGTGAACGTATTCGGATTGATTCAACGTACAAGATACCTGCCGGATCGCCGCGATTTGAATCGCTCTTTTCCCGGTAATGTAAAAGGCTCGATCGCTGCGCGTCTCGCACATCTGGTCGGAACTGAAATAGTGGTCAAAGCCGATTTCGGAATCGATCTTCACACCGCGGCTGTTGACCGCGAGAATTTACCGCAGATTCGCGCGAACCTTTCGGACCCTGAAGTGTTGGCGCTTGCGAAAGCATTCGGCGCGCCCGTGTTGCTTGACTCGCCATTACGAGATGGAACACTGCGCCAGTTTGCAGGTGAGGCCGGAATTAGAATGCTGGTCTACGAGGCGGGTGAAGCACTGCGGTTCGATTAGGTTTCGATACGGGCGGGTGTGCAAGGCATCCGTCGAGTGATGCGCGCATTAGGCATGTTGCCTGCACGTTCCGTTCTGAAACAATCTATTGAGCCAGTTATCTCTCGCTCCACGAGTTGGATTCGAGCGCCACGCAGTGGAATCCTGGAAAGTCGCTGCGAGCTCGGCGCGCGGGTAAAGAAAGGTCAGGTGCTGGCAATTCTCGGCGACCCGTTTGGCGATTCGCAGTCGGAAGTTGTCACCGAGAGTCCCGGAATCGTCATCGGGCGGAGTAATCTTCCTTTGGCCCATGAAGGCGATGCGCTATTTCATATCGCCCGGTTCGAAAATACAAAAGAAGCAGAAGCAACCGTTGAAGAATTCCAGACCGCGCACGCAGAAGAGAATGCATAATTTCGCCAACGGCGTCCCTGCCCACTGTATTGAGTGCGATAAATGGATCTAGTTATCTGGTGCGGCATCCTGGTTTGCCTGGCGCATTCGGCGCTATTTTCCGGGCTTAATCTCGCATTCTTCAGTATTAGCCGACTCAGGCTCGAGGCCGAATCATCGACCGGTAATCAAGTCGCGCAGCGAGTCTTGGCATTTCGACGCGACTCCAATTTCCTCCTGACTACAATTCTATGGGGTAACGTCGGGATCAACGTGCTTTTGACCTTGCTGTCTAACTCGGTGCTGACCGGTGTGGTCGCCTTCCTCTTTTCAACATTTGTGATCACGATTGCCGGCGAAATTGTTCCACAAGCCTATTTCTCGCGACGCGCATTGAGGGTCGCATCGCTATTTGGGCCCGTACTCCGAGTCTATCAATACTTGCTATTCCCTGTTGCCAAGCCAAGTGCGTGGTTGTTGGACCAATGGCTGGGCAAGGAGACTGCCGAGCTTCTGAAAGAGCGCCAGCTGCGCGGCGTGATACAACACCATATAGAAACGGCCGATGGCGACGTCGACGCAATAGAAGGTCAGGGCGCATTGAACTTTCTTGAAATCGACGATGTGCCGATCAGACTCGAGGGAGAGAGTGTAGACCCGAGCAGTATTATCGCGCTGCCGACGACAATCGATTTGCCTGTTCTTCCAAAAATTGATCGCGCCGCAACTCATCCGTTCATCAAGCAGGTTAATGCGTCCGGAAAGAAGTGGGTCATCATTACTGATCTCGCCGGCGATCCGCTGTTGTTGCTGGATTCGGATGCATATCTTCGCGCGGCGCTGATCGAGGATGAAGAACTTGACGGCTATCGTTATTGTCACCGGCCCATCGTAATCTCGGATCCGGAACGACCGCTCGGGCATGTAATTTTGGATTTCAAACAGGGCATGGAGCCCGCCAGTGACGATGCGATTGCCAGAGATATCGTTCTGCTGTGGTCGCCCGAGCAGCAACGCATCATTACCGGTGCCGATATTCTTGGGCGCCTATTGCGAGGCATCGGCGGAAGTGCCGCGTAATTGCCCGGACGTCGTGAATAGGGATTTCCGGCGCGCATGGATAATTTCTATATGCACGCACGTGTTTTCCAATCAGTTCAGGCGTTATCGTCGCGGGTGTTAACAAAGTCGTGTTGGATCCAGCCAATAGAATGACTTGTTAGCTGTTATGGACATGCAACTCGACATCTGGCAATTCATCGGGGGCATAGGTCTCTTCTTGTTTGCGATGGCGCAGCTCGAGGCGGCCATCAAGAGTTTTGCTGGGCGGTCTTTGAGGTTGCGTCTGCAGACCTATACCGACAGGCCGTTAAAGGCGGTTGTCGCGGGCACTGTCGCAACGGCATTCGTGCAAAGCAGTTCCCTGGTTAGTCTCATGGTGCTTGCCTTTGTTGGTGCCAGCATCATGTCGCTGGAAAACGCACTCGGTGTCATATTCGGCGCGAATCTCGGTACTACCCTAACTGGTTGGGTTGTCGCGACCGTCGGGTTCAAGCTGGATCTCGACAATATTACTTTGCCGTTGATTGGAATCGGCTCCTTATTGCTGGTCGGAACGAAGGGGCGCATTTCGGACGTAGGCCGATTACTGGCAGCGCTGGGCTTCCTGCTGATGGGACTGACGTTCATCAAAGGCAGCATTGATACGCTTGGCGGCGCAGCCAGCATCGAGCAAGTTGCAGGCTTTGCCGGCTGGCAGTATCTGTTGTTTGGCGTGGTGCTTGCCGCGATTGTTCAGTCCAGCTCGGCGGTGATGATGGTCACGCTGGCTGCCCTGTTTTCCGGCATTATCGAGTTGCCGTCAGCTGCCTTAATTGTTATCGGGGCAGATCTGGGTACTACCAGCACGGTGCTAATTGGCGCCTTGCAGGGTGCTGCCGTGAAGAAACGTGTGGCGCTTGCGCATGTCATATTTAACGTCACCACCGCTGTGCTGGCATTTTCACTGCTCACGCCATTGCTAAAATTAGTTCAGCTCGCTGGGATCAGCGATCCACTGTTCAGTCTCGTTGCGTTTCACTCCCTTTTTAACGTGCTTGGAATTGTTGTGTTTCTGCCGATCATCAAGCCATTTGCGAGTTTCTTAGAGCGGCGATTTTCAGCGCCTGTCGAACATGAAAGTCGCTACGTCAGTGAAACGGACCCAACAATTTCGGATGCTGCAGTTGCGGCTATTTCAGAAGAAACGGCACACATCATCGGCCGTGTAATTCATCAAAACATGCGGGCTTTTTCACCGCCACTACCGTTACCTCCAGGGCAACCACCGGTAAAAGTCCCGACATCCAATGGAGCAAAGGATCAGGATTTCGATACGCTCTATCGAAGAAACAAGCGACTCGAAGGCGAGATTCTGGGGTTCGCTTTGAAGGTGCAGGCGGAGCCGCTGGAGCCTGGTGAATCCGAGAGATTGAATAGGCTGTTGTCTGCTATTCGTCATGCCGTGCATTCTGCGAAATCTTTGCGTGACATTCGCCATGACCTTCAGGAATTCACCGATTCGCCGCGCCACAACGTCTACAGTTATCTAGATCATTTTCGCAGCGTTATGACGGAGTTCTACAGCGAGATCTATCGGCTGAAAACGGCAGGTGCGGCGCAGGCGGTGTTTCAGGATTTTGCCTATTTGATCAAGCGAATTCAGGAATGGCACGACCAACTGCATCGTGAGATCTACTCTGATATTCATCGCGGCCAGCTTGCGGACAATGAAATTTCCTCGTTGCTCAACGTCAATCGCGAATTACTGAATTCAAATATGGCGCTGTTGATGGCGTTGCAGGAATTTAGTTTGAACGAAGATGAAGCCGCCGCGCTCAATCAGCTGCCCGGTGTAACCTAGAGGCCCTTGCAAGTGCAATTCACTGTCTTGATGTGACGGCTGGCTCACTTAGTTTCTTTTGAAGAGCGATCTCAAGTCTTTTAGCGACCGAGTATTGATAATGTCTTCGGCAGCCAGCCAGCCACGTCGTGCCTGGTCGATGCCGTAGCGCATATATTCCAGGTCACCGGTATTGTGGGCGTCTGTTGAAATCGCAACTTTAAGGCCAATGTCCTTCGCCAGGCGGCAAGCGTCGCCGGACAAATCTAGCCGATCCGGGTGCGCGTTGAGCTCCAAAAAACACCCGCGCTGTTTCGCACCATTCATTAGCGCCTCCAGGTTGATCGCGTAGGGGTCGCGTTCATTGATCAGGCGTCCCGTAGGGTGGGCAAGAATCGTAAAGTAGGGGTTGTCCATCGCGCGTAAGATTCGCGCAGTCTGCTTATCCTTAGAGAGGTCGTATTGGTAATGCACGGCACAGACAGTGAAGTCGAGTTCCTTTAGTACATGATTCGGCAAGTCTAATGAGCCGTCCTCGAGGATTTCGACCTCGGTCGATTTCAGAATGGAAATCCCATCGAGTTTTGCATTGAGCTTATCGATGGCCTCAAGCTGCTCAAAGACGCGTTTTTCGTCGAGTCCGTGGGCTATCGTGACGCGCTGAGAGTGGTCGTTAATCGATACGTACTGGTAGCCACGCTGCGCAGCGGTATCGGCCATTTCTTCAAGCGTCGCATGACCATCACTGGCGCGCGTATGGCAGTGCAGATCGCCTCGAATGTCAGCAAGCGTTACGAGTTTGGGTAACTGGTCCAACCTGGCTGCTGCGATTTCGCCGTGATCCCTGCGTAGCTCCGGCGGTATGTAAGGCAGTCCCACACTTGCAAAGACTTCGGCTTCGGTTCTGCCTGCAACGCGTTTCTTCTGCCTAAAGACGCCGTACTCGTTGATCTTGAGACCCTGCTTAATGCCGAGTTTCCGCAGCGCGATATTGTGGGCCTTCGATCCCGTGAAATAGTGCAATGCCGCGCCGTAGCTGACTTGCGGAACGACGCGAACATCCACCGATATGCCTGCGCGCAGATGCACCGTGGACCGGGTCGCGCCCTGGGAGACGATATCCTCGACTTCATCATAGTCAGCTAAGTGTTGCATGACGGGCGTGCCACGTTGGGCAGTGACCAGAATGTCGAGGTCGCCGATAGTCTCTTTGCGTCGGCGCAAGCTTCCGGCCACCGTAACGCTCTTAACGCCTTTGCATTTCTGCAGATAATCTAGCAGCGGCTGAGCAAAATCTTCTGCTTCGTTTAGCTTCATGCGCTGCGCACGAGCAGCAAGTTGCCGAACACCTTTGAGAATGGCTGACTCCGTCTTGGCGGCGAAACCAGGCAGTTCACGAATACGCCCGGATTTGGCAGCCCGCTCGAGATCCGCCGCAGAACGAATATTTAGCCCGTGATACAGCGCTTTGACACGCTGTGGCCCGAGACCTTCGATCTTCATCAACTTGCTCAAGGCCGCGGGTGTTCGCGAACTCACTTGATCGAGCAACGGCAGTCGGCCGGTATCCACAATGACTTGAATCTTGCCTGCCAGATCTTTGCCAATACTGGGCAGCTTAGACAAGTCTTGGCCTGCGGCAACGAGTTCGGCAAAACTCTTTGGATGACCGCGGATCATTTCTGCGGCATTTCGGTAAGCCCGGATCCGAAAGGGATTGGCACCTTCGATATCGAGCAAGTCGGCGAGTTCATCGAATATGTCTGCGATCTCGGTATTGTGAACAGGCATGCGCTTATTCCTGTGCCTTAGAGTCGATGCGCCGAATCATTTACGGCGACAAAACGTAGATGAGGCCTGCCGTCAGTGCAGCGATAAGCACTGCGCGCAAGCCAGCCCATAGCCAGAACTGCCCGCTGACTTGGCCAAGGAAGACGCCGAGAAGAAAGACCACGATGCTCGCAGCAAGTGCCGTCAAATCCAGCGGCGGCAACGGCAGCTGTAAGCCGATGCTCGCCAGATACAAAGGCGTCAGGATTGCCAGCGACAGCAGTAACGGCGCAAGACCGTTGATAGCAGCGACGAGTACGGGCACCCAGCGCACGGCGGCCGCGTGTGTGGAGTCTGTCATTGGAGCCAGCATAGCGTTTTGCAATTCTTTAAACTCGCGCTTTCGCTCAGCCGATTCGCTTACGTAGGCGCTCGTAATGCCGCTGACACTGAGTGCAATTGCCGCGCCAAGGCAGGCACTGAACATGCTTGAAATGCTGACGTCGTTACTTAATCGAAAGCCAACGGAAAGCCCAAACATTGTGAGCGCGCCGTCGAATCCATTGACGACAAAGTAGCGGCGCATGATGCGACGCGATCGCGATATCCGCAGCAGCTGAATCAGCGAATCTATCAAATTGCCTCCGGCAAGAGACCGCAGTACAAGCTAGCTCTTGGATTTCACGTCGACTGTAATGCAGTCGACGCTATGCAGTGAGCCGCCCAGTGCGCCAATGGTGTTTTTGATTCCTTCATAGTCGATGTCGTCACCATCGATGCGTACTTCGAGCGATTCAGTTTGTTCGTCCATTTCGAGTAGCTGAATCGTAACGGCACTTCCCGTTCCGTGCGCGGCTAGTCGGGTAGCAAACTCGACGATGTCGGGTTGGTGGGGCTTTAAAACGTCGAGCGTGAGGTGCGTTATTTTTGTCATGGTAAGACCCTAAGAAACTGGAGCAGTTGCAGGCTGCGCAGCCTCACCGCTTCCAATCCATTTGTCCATTAGTTTGGCTGCAACGAGATCTCCAGCGACATTGATTGAGGTTCGACACATATCGAGGATCCGATCTACACCCATTAGCAGCGCAACACCTTCCGGTGGAATTCCTACACTATTTAGAACCATCGCCAAGATTATGATGCCGACGCCTGGCGTTCCCGGTGAGCCGATGGAGGCGCCGACAGCCATCGCGACAATAAGTGCCATGCCACTTGCGCTGATATCGATGCCGTAAACCTGGGCGAGAAAAACAGCAGCAACACCTTGGTAAAGGGCGGTGCCATTCATATTTATCGTTGCACCGAGTGGAATGACAAACTGGGCTATAGATGGCCGAACGCCGAGTTGCTCTTCGGCGGTCTTGATCGACAGTGGCATAACCGCAGCGGAGCTGGACGTCGAAAAGGCCAGCAGCAGCAGCTCTCGAGTTGCGCGGAGAAACGATCCTGGAGTTTGGGCAGCAAGAATCCACACGAGCGCCAAGTACACTAACAACAGCAGTATTAGCCCAATGATCACGGTGACCACATAAAAGGCCATGCTGGCCAGTGCATCGAAACCAATTTGGCTCGTGAGTCTTGCCATCAGGCCAAAAACCGCAAAGGGTGCAAGGCGCATTGCCCACCGAACGACCGTCATACAGACTTGCTGGAGTGAGCTGAGAAGGTCAAGCAGTGGTTTTGACTGTTTCGGTGGCAGTGAGACCAGGGCGATGCCGACAATCACCGCAAAGATCACGACCTGGAGCATTTCGCCTTGAACCATTGAACCTAAAGGATTGCCGGGTAACAGACCGATGAGGGTTTCCGGAATTTCTTCGAGGCTCGGGGGCGTCAACGGCGGAGGGGTGTCGGCGGCCGCGGATTGTTGCAGGAGTTGGTCAGCCAGTCCGCGACCCGGGCGCAGGAGGCCGGCAATCCATAAGCCGATCGCGGCGGCGACTGCAGTTGTTGCGATGAAAAACATCACGACAATCAGGCCCAAGCGCCGAAGCTGTTCGACGTTTTCGCTCGAGGCCAGGCCCAAGATGATCGAGGCAAACACCAATGGAATGACGATCATTTGGACGGTTGCGAGAAAGAGCATGCCCGGAAGCGCCAACCAGTTGCCGATCAACGCGCCGGTGGCCGCTTCAACGAATCCCGCCGCAGGGCCTAGTAGAAATCCAATTAGCAGCCCTAAAGCCAGGCCGATTAGAACCTTGAGCCACAGTCGACCCGCAACGAGAGCCGACAGGTGGCCTGCCAGCAGCTTCAGGGGTCGCGGCTGAAGCAGGGCCAAGTTCTGAAGTGGGCCGTTTGCCATGCTGTCACATTAGGTTAGCTAAACCGGCATCCTAAGCCGAAGTCAATCATGTAGCGAGTGTGGGTTTCCACATTGATCGCGACTCGAACAAACTGCAATGTGCGAATTTTCTATAACTTGCGTGTCTGCGCACAGCGACGCTCGCGCCAAAACGAATCTATGAATTGTTACTCACTGAATCGATAACCGACGCCCTGAATGGTCTGTATATAACGCGGCTTGGTCGGTTCGTCACCTAGCTTTTGGCGCACGTGTCCAACGAGCACTCTGAGGTAATGAACATCGGATTCGTGCATAGGGCCCCAGATTTTTCGAAGTATTTGTTGATGCGTAAGTACTTCTCCTGCATGAGACGCCAAAAAGCGTAAGAGTTCGTATTCTTTTCGTGAGACCTTTATTTCATTTTCTGCCTGGTAAACACGTCGCTTCACCAAGTCCAAGCGCAGTTCCCCAAACTTCAACTCAACAGCATCTCTTTTGTCGATTGCGGATGCCGTTCGAAGCAAGACACGCAGTCTCGCCATCAATTCGGTAATGCTGAATGGCTTAACGACGTAGTCATTTGCGCCCGCATCCAATGCCGCGACTTTTTCAGTGGCGTCTGCTCTAGCTGACAATACGACAATTGGCGTGTCACTCCACTCACGAAGTCTTCGCAGCACATCCTGCCCATCAATATCCGGCAGTCCCAGATCGAGAATAATCACATCGGGTCGTTCGGATATGCATTGAGCGATACCGTCTTCGCCTAAGCGCGATTCACAGACGGTGAATCCATTTGCTTCGATGCTGATGCGCAGAAATCTGCGTATCGATGCCTCGTCTTCGATAATGAGAATCTTAGGCATGGT
>JAHEEO010000088.1 GCA_024640665.1 Rhodospirillales bacterium
CCAATCTTATCGCCCGAGTTGCTCGAACTGTTGCAGTGGGCTGCTCGCTACTACCACCACCCGATCGGGGAAGTCCTTCATCAGGCGATACCGCAATGGCTGCGACAAGGCCGCCCGGTTCGCAGCGCGATCGAGCAGGGCTGGGCGGTGACCGAAGCTGGACACAGCGCGCTGCGCGACGCAGCTTCTCTGCAGCGCGCTCCGAAACAAGCTGCTGCACTCAGATCGCTCGCAGCACACAGCGCCGCTACCCGTGCTGAGTTGAGTACGCTCGGCATAAGCGCGGACACGCTGCGCCGGCTCGCTGACAAGGCGCTGATCGAAAGCGTTGATAGGGATCGGCCGTCCAGTCACAGCGACTTGGAGACACCACCTGAATTAACTGCGGATCAGCAGTTGGTCGTTGATCAAGTCAGCCACGACCCAGCTCAATTCAGAGCGTATCTCCTGCAAGGTGTCACCGGCAGTGGCAAGACAGAAGTCTATCTGCGCCTGATCCAGAGCGGTCTCTTGCAGGGCCTGCAGTCACTGCTGCTGGTGCCGGAGATTGGTCTCACGCCCCAACTGGTGGCGCGGCTGCGTAAACGCTTCGGCACCGAGCTGGCCGTCTTGCATTCGGGCCTTACCGACAAGGAGCGTCTTGGGGCATGGCAGCGGGCGCACACCGGCGCCGCTCGGCTCGTGGTCGGCACGCGTTCGGCTATATTCGCATCGCTGCCTCAACTCGGCCTGATTGTCGTCGATGAAGAACATGACGCTTCGTTCAAACAACAGACGGGATTTCGTTACAGCGCGCGTGATTTGGCCATTGTTCGCGCCCGCAAGCTTGGCATCAAGGTCGTCCTGGGATCGGCGACACCTTCGCTCGAAAGCCTGCACAACGCCCTCACCGGTCGCTATGCGTTGCTCGACATGCCGAGGCGTATCGGTGCCGGTGGCCAGCCGCGCGTGCGACTCGTCGACTTGAATCTTCACGCTGATCGGCAAGGCTTGTCGACGCCGCTGATCGAACAAATGACAGCCCATCTGGCCGCAGACCACCAAGTCATCCTGTTCTTGAATCGTCGCGGCTTTGCACCGGCGCTGTTTTGCCCGCAGTGCGCACAGTGCGAACGCTGCAAACAATGCGATGCCAACCTGACGGTACATGCGCGAGCAGGCAAGCTGCGCTGCCATCACTGCGGACGAGACACGCCTCTGCAGTGGCGCTGCCCCAACTGCGAAGCCGAGCGCGTGGCCGTGGGTGCCGGAACGCAAAGGGTCACGGATGAGCTGCAAGCACTGATGCCTGACCAAACGATCGCGCGCCTGGACCGAGATACGGCGAGTCGAGTCGGTGCGATGGACCAGGTGCTCGAAGCAGTCGCATCGGGTCAGACGAACGTTCTGATCGGCACGCAAATGCTGACCAAAGGCCATGATTTCCCAAACGTGACACTCGTTGGCATCTTAAACGCCGATCAAGGCTTGTTCGGCACCGATTTCCGCAGTGAGGAGCGGCTCGCCCAATCTATCTTGCAGGTCGCCGGGCGCGCTGGGCGCCGCGACGAACCTGGCGAAGTGCTCGTGCAGACACATTTCCCAAATCATCCATTACTCAGTCGCTTGTTGAATGAAGGCTATATGGCCTTTGCCGAGCTCGCATTGGCGGAACGCGAGCGCGCAGGTTGGCCGCCGTATTCGCATGTTGCCGTGATACGCGCAGAATCGACGCAGCGCCGGCGCGGCTTAGACTTTCTTGCCGCCATTCGCCAACGGGCCGAGCAGCAAGAACAAGATGTATTACTGCTGGGCCCCGCGGCGGCCACGATGGAGCGCCGCAACGGCCGGTATCGATTTCAATTGGTGCTGCAGTCCAAACACCGCAAGCCGCTGCATCAATTGTTGGACGCACTGCTCAACGCGCTACCGGACCTGCCAGCAAGCCGGCAGGTGCGCTGGGCAATCGATGTTGATCCGGTCGAACTTTAGCTGCTAAACGCTTTTCGGTAGGTAGCTTAGATCCGGTCCGCGCCCATCGGTTAGAATGCGCGACCAGACCACTCACCGCAAAAGTCCGTGCACGCCACAATTCAAAAATTACTGGAGCAGGCGCTAAGCGCCGTCGCAAAAGACGCGTCGCTCGCGACACTGGCATCGATGGATCCGCAAACCGAGCGCACGCGTGACGCCCGCCACGGCGATTTCACCAGTAATGTCGCCATGCGCGCAGCAAAACTGCTCGGCCAAAAACCGCGCGAACTGGCCCAACGGATCGCCGCGGCCATTCCAGAGGCCGATATCGTGCATAAGGTCGATATCGCTGGGCCGGGCTTTATCAATCTGACGTTGAGCGCCACCGCCTATCGCGAGGAAATGGCGCGCGTGCTGAGCGCAAGACAGCAATATGGTTCATCAGAGTCTGCGCAAGGCCGTCGCGTGCTCGTAGAGTTTGTTTCGGCTAATCCCACCGGACCGCTGCATGTCGGTCATGGCCGGCACGCCGCGTTCGGCGCATCGCTGGCTAACATCCTTCGGGCGACTGGTCATCATGTCGACACCGAATACTACGTCAATGATGCCGGGCGCCAGATGGACATTCTCGCGCTCAGTGTTTGGCTGCGTTATCTAGAGTTGGCGGGCATTGAATTCGAGTTTCCGCACAATTGCTATCAAGGCGCTTACTGCAAAACAATTGCGCAAACTATCGCCAGTCAATCTGGCACTGCGCTGACCGGAGACCCTGCTGTACTTAGCCAGCTCATCGCTGATGAATCTCACGAACCCGAAGCCAAATTGGACGCCCTGATCGGCTGTGCCAAATCGTTGCTCGGGCCAGAGGGCTTCGCGATTTTCTTCGGCGCTGCTATCGAAGAAATTCTCGGTGACATTCGTGACGACTTGCACGAATTCGGTGTCGATTACGATCGATGGTATTCGGAGAGAAGTCTTACCGAAAACAACTTGATCGATAACGCGATAAGCAAATTGCGAGCGAGCGATCTACTCTATGAAAAAGACGGCGCTACTTGGTTTCGCACCACTGATTTTGGCGATGATAAGGACCGTGTCGTTATTCGCGAAAACGGAGCGACGACGTACTTCGCGTCTGACATCGCATACCACAAAGAAAAGTGCGAACGTGGCTATGATCTCCTGATCAATGCATTTGGTTCGGATCACCATGGTTACATCGCTCGTCTGCAAGCCGCGCTCGCAGGGTTCGGCCAGCCAATTGATACTCTCGAGGTGCGGCTCGTTCAGTTTGTCGTATTGTTCCGCGGCAGCGAGAAAGTTCAAATGACGACACGCGGCGGCAACTATGTAACGCTGCGTGACCTGCGCGAAGAAGTGGGCAACGATGCCGCGCGATTCTTTTACGTTTCGCGGTCGAATGATCAACACTTGGATTTCGATCTCGAACTCGCGAAGTCTGCTTCCAACGATAACCCGGTCTATTACGTGCAGTATGCACACGCGCGAATCAGCAGCACACTGCGCAAGCTCGATGACAGCGGCGCAAAACTGCCACTACCTAACGCAGCTGCGCTGGCGCCACTTTGCGAAAATGAGGAACTGCAACTGATGCGCCAAATCAGCCGCTACGGTGAAGTAGTTCAGACTGCATCCGACAACCGCGCCCCGCAGATGATTGTGCAGTACCTGCGCGACTTGGCGGCGGAGTTTCATTCGTTCTACAACGCTCAACGAATCATCGTGGACGATCCGCAAGTTCGCGACGCAAGATGTCTGCTGATTACTGCAACACAGCAAGTCCTGGCAAACGGCTTAGCACTCCTCGGCGTTGCGGCTCCGGATACGATGTAACACGGAGCGAGCTGGCGATGGCACGTAAGAGACGCACAAACGATGAAGCACCCGGCTGGATTTGGATGCTATTCGGTTTGGGGATTGGCCTTGTCGTGGCATTGGGCGTCTATATCAACGGACGGCAAACGCCCACGCCACAGAATGCGCCGGCGGCAGTAAACGAACGCGCCCCGGCGGAAGCGTTGCCAGAGGAACCACAGGTCGGTACCGCGGCCGCAACAGTCAGCTCCGGGTCGCAACGCAGCCGCATCGAAGACCCAGACCGGTTCAGCTTTTACGACGAACTGCCTCGCTACGAAGTCGTAGTGCCGGAGATCGAGAGTCCATCAGCGCGCAGCAATACGGCAACGGCGATAGAGGCGCCTGGCGTCTACGTACTCCAAGCCGGCTCCTTTCGGACAGCTCAGGATGCTGAGGTGCAACGGGCCAATCTCGCTCTGCTAGGCATAGAGTCGCGGATTCAACGCGTCTCGATAGATGAGCAAACATTTCATCGCGTACGCGTGGGCCCGATTGATGATCTCGATAGCCTGAATGCGATTCGTCGCCGCCTATTTGATGCAAACGTCGAGTCGCTCGTTATGCGTATCGCCGAATAGGCGCGTTGCGCGTCGCACGCAACGGCAAGCATCGAATTGGACTAGTCGTCTGCGCCAACCTGCCGAAAATCGACACCCAGAGAACGCAGCTTACGATACAGGTGAGTGCGCTCCATTCCGACACGCTTTGCAAGCTGCCCGACTTTGCCGTCGCACAGTATTAACTGCTGCTGCAAATAGGCGCGCTCAAAATGCTCGCGCGCTTCGCGCAGTGGCATAGCCAATAGATCTTGTTTGATTAACGGCTCATCGGGCGGCGAATTAACGTCGAGTTCGGCTTCGACTTCGGGCAGCTGGATCTCTTCGGTACCGCCGAGAATCATCAGCCGTCGAACCAGATTTCTCAGCTCTCGTACATTGCCCGGCCATGGATAATTTCGCAGTCGATTCTGAGCTGCGATGCTGAAGCGACGGAATGTCAGTTGCTCAGTATCGACAAACATATCGACGTAATAACGCAGAAGTTCGGGCACATCTTCCGGAAATTCACGCAACGGCGGAACCCGCAGCACAACAACGCTGAGTAAAGACAACAGTTCCGCACCAAAAGTGTCGTTTCGCTCAAACCCCGGTGGCGCACAACTGAGCACTCGGACATCGAGTGGCTGCGTGCGTCCATCGTGTCCGGACGCGTAACTGCCCTGACGTAATGTATTGAGCAACAAGCGCCGTGCCTGCGGCGACATCTCGGCAAGATCGTTGATCATTAAAGTACCGCCATTGGCGGTGTCGAGCAGACCCGGTTCGCCCATTCTTCCCAACAGGCGCAGTTCGGCTGCGTCGGCTGTCAGGTCACCGCCCATAGCGACGACAAACGGCTGGTCGGAGCGCGCACTGCGACTCGCCAAAAAGCGCGCGGCTAATTCCTTGCCTGCCCCCGGTTCCCCACAGATCATGGTATGCGCATCATGCTTGGCAACCCGGATGATCTGTTCGCGCAATTCGCGGATGGCTTCACTCTTGCCAACTGGCGCGCGCGCAAGCGTAGCTCCGGTTCCGGCACGTGCGGTACTGCGCTTAGCAGACAATGCTTTGCCGACGGTGCGCAGCAACTTCGACAGCGAAACAGGTTTCTCGATAAAGTCCACTGCGCCAAGACGCGTTGCTTCAACGGCTGTATCCACTGTGCCATGACCGGACATCATCACCACTGGACCGGTTACGCCAGTCTCCTGCCATTCCTTCAGCAACGTGATGCCATCGATATCCGGCATCCAAATATCGAGCAATACGAGATCGAACTCTGCGGCGCGACGTGCAGCGCGTGCTTGTTCTGCATTTGCAGCTATCGTTACTGAGTAGCCTTCGTCGTTTAGAATTTCTGCCAACAGGGCGCGAATATCTTCTTCATCATCGACTACTAAAATTCGTGCACTTTTCATGCGCGCTCCCTCCGTTGCTCGTGCCGAGCATTGAGCACTGCACTACCCTTTGATATAGGCAGAAGTATACTGATCTGCGCCCCGACTGGCTTGCGGTTCGTTGCATAGATGTGTCCGCCATGCTCATCGACGATTTTCTTCACGATTGCCAGACCCAAACCTGTCCCCTTCAATTTGCTGGTTACGTAGGGCTCAAATGCATGATGCACGATATCTTCAGCAAACCCTGGGCCATTGTCAGAAATCGTAATCTGGATCATCGGAGCAGCGTCCGCCTCGACCAGTGCTGTTTGTATCTCGATGTGGGCTTGATCGCCTGCATCGACCGCTTCAATTGCATTACGGATTAGATTATGGAAAACCTGACGCATTCGACCCACGTCTGCGTAAATCTCGGGTAACTCATCGTTGAGCACTAAATCTATATGCGCCGCTTGGGCACGGTAGAGTTCAGCTACTTCCGCAACAATAGCATTGACGTTCATGGAACTGAGTTCGATATCCGGCGTGCGTGCATACTGACTAAACGCATCGACCATTTCTTTCATCGCGACAACTTGCTGAATAATGGTGTGGGTCGAGCGATCCAAGAGGTCGAGGTCGTGAGACTCTCCCGACAGATATCGATGCCGAAGCCGTTCGGCCGAAAGCTGAATAGGCGTTAGCGGATTCTTAATTTCATGTGCGAGGCGCCGGGCAACTTCGCCCCAGGCCGCGTCGCGCTGTGCCTGCAGTAACGCCGTGATATCGTCAAATACAATAACGACGCCGGCCAGCTCGTCGCCTTCGGCTGGCAGTGCTGTGCAAGCGCACATCAAGACGCGCCGACCGACTTCCCCCTGCAATACGATTTGTTCTCGCCACTCCTTTTCATTGTTGTTGAGGCGGCCCATCGTGACATCCAGAAACTGCTGCAAGAGCGGATGTGCCACATCGAGATTCGAAAGTGGTTCGCCGATATGCGCTTCCAGGTCGGCATTCAGAATCGCACTGGCCGCCTGATTCGCTGTGCGAATACGCATATCAGGCTCGAGGGAAATCACGCCCGTAGTCAGACCGGCCAGAATGACTTCGAGCTGTTTGCGCTCTTCCTCAACGAGTTGCTGGCTGCGGCTCGCATCTTCACGTGCGGTAGCGAGACGTTGCGTCATATCGTTAAAGGAATTCACCAAAAAGCCGATTTCATCGCGGCGCGGCATAGGCAGCACCGTATCGAAATCGCCACGCGCTACCGCGCGAGTTCCTTGCATGAGCTGTTGAATGGGTACCAGTAAACGTTGCGCGAAATAAAATGCGCCATAGACGGAAGCGAGCACTGAAACCAACAACACCAGGCTCAGCGTCAGCGTAAAACTGTTCTTTAGAGACTCCCGCAAGAATGCCAGTTCGCTGTACTGGCTGAAGCTGGTCTGGACCGCGTTGGCGAGCGTTCCGAGCCGCTGTTCAACCGGCAACACGGCATGCAACATGAGCGCGTCGGTGCGCGACCCGGATGATGGCAGTTTTATCGCGGCAACGATCTCGAACTCGCTATCAGGCCGCGGCTCCAATTCAACGTAGCCATTACCTTGTTGTAGCTGAAACAGTATTTCTTCGCTCGGATAACGCGGCAGCGGCGCGTCAATCGCCCCAGAACTCGTCGCAATGATTCGGCTGGTTGAATCGTAAACCGTCATTTCCGCGGCGCCAGTTGTGCGTCGGAACTCTGCAAGCTGATCGACAAGATCCGCGTTACTGGCGCCGCTCAAGCTGCGCGCGACCGTTTGCAGCTGATCTAGCGTTTCCCGTTTCTGGATATCGAGGGCCGTCTGACTCAACGCCAACGCGTCACCAAGACCCTGTTCGACATCCAAGCTAAACCAATTGTCGATTCCGCGATTAATAAACGCGACCGAAAACAAGTACACAATGACGAGCGGTGTCACAGCCAGCATGACCAGCAGCAACACCATCCGAGTTTGCAAACGCACACCGGGTACGTGGTGACGATAATCTCGAATCAACCGTACGATATTGATAACGATCAATGCCGACAGTATTGCGATACCGATCGAGTTGATCGGCAGTATCCATTGCAGCGCTTGTGAAAAGTTGTCCGAATTTTCCGCGATCTGGCTGAACAGCAGCAGCGCTGCGAGCCACAGCAGCACGCCCAGCACGAGCAGGACGACTAGTAGAGCCTGTTTTACCCGTCTTGCAAACGCCATCTAAACCACTCACTCGACAACGAGAATGCATGCCGCCAAAACGTCAGAAGCCGCAAAGGGCCGGAAAACTCATCCATATCGAGTTCTGCACGGATTCTCGCGTCATAGCTGCGTTCGGGATTCAATAAGGCGACATCAATGAACGGCAATTGCTCGATTCGGCCCAGGTAATTGAGCGCTGCGCTCACGGTTGCGAAAGATGCTTGTTCACCGCCGTTGATATTACGCACGATGTAACGCTCGGTCAGCGCGTAATATTCAATACTGAAGCGTTGATCGACGTCGGCATCTTCGTCATCGATCCAAAAGCGCCGCACGCGAATCAGGTCGACTTCGATATGGATAATGAGCGGGACTCCGGACTCCAGCGCCTCCAATGCTTCGCTCGATAGCTGGAAATCGATCAAGGCGTTCACAAAATAGACGCCAGAGAAAATCTCCGAGCTTGCCGAACGCACGGTAAAAACACCGTCTTGATCTTGTGCGTGTGCCGCCGTTGCGAACAACATAATGA
Source organism: Rhodospirillales bacterium (assembly GCA_024640665.1). Taxonomy (GTDB): domain Bacteria; phylum Pseudomonadota; class Gammaproteobacteria; order Steroidobacterales; family Rariloculaceae; genus JAHEEO01. The sequence goes on from JAHEEO010000088.1 coordinate 8,513, forward strand.
CCACAGTAAAGAATCTGACGACCAAGCCGGCACGGTGGTGCCGTCGATCGTACTTTTTCAATTGCAAGCAGAAGTCGTTCACTAGCGCGCGCGCTTCATCCGGGCTTAATCAGACAAGCATAATAGAAGCCATCCCCGTTCGCCTCCCCGGGAAGATACTGACGCGCTTCAACACAAACGGCTGCAGGTTCAGTCTGCAGGAAATGATCGATTTGCGACTGGTTCTCGCAGCGCAGCACGGAGCAAGTCGCATAGACGCAGCGCCCGCCGGGCGCAAGCAGCGGCCAAAGAGCCTTGAGCATGCTTGCTTGCAACCCGACACAGCGCTGCACGTCTTGCAGCGTGCGGCGCAGCTTTATATCCGGGTGGCGCCGGATCACGCCGGTTGCGCTGCACGGCGCGTCTAGCAATATCCGGTCAAACGCCTGCCCATCCCACCAGTCGGCCGTTGCTGCGGCGTCACCGTGCTGCAAATCGGCCTGCAGTCCCAGTCTCTGAAGATGACCACCCAATGTCGCCAGACGCTCCGGATCGCTGTCGAGCGCCACCAAATGCTCTAAATTTGGACACAATTCGAGGATGTGGGCAGTCTTGCCCCCCGGTGCCGCGCAGGCATCAAGCACCCGTTGCCCGGGCTTCAAGTCCAAATATTGTGCCGCTAACTGTGCCGCGCGGTCTTGCAGTGACACGCGGCCTGCGGCGAACCCCGGTAACTCGGCCGTCGTCACTGCCGCATCCAACAACAAAGCGGAGGCCAGTTCCGCATCGCGGGTGTGTGTGAAGCCAGCACTTTGCAACTTCGCACTGTACTCGTCGACGCTCACCCGCTGGGTATTCACACGCAACCACATCGGCGCTTGTTCATTGTTAGCAGCCAGGATGTCGCTGGCCGAATCTGGATATTCGCTCTGCACGATAGACAAGAACCAGGCTGGATGACTCCAATAAGCTTCCGGCACTTCGACCATCTGCGCGTCGAGCAAGCTGCGTTCGCGCAAGAAGCGGCGCAAAACCGCATTGACAAGTCCGCGAGCATGCTTGCGATGGATAACCGCGGTTGCCGCGACGGTTGCTGCCACTGCCGCATGATCGGGAACGCGCATCTCCTGGAGCTGGAGTAAGCCAATCCGCATCAACGCTCCCAGCTCGGCGTCTTTGCGCTGCAACGGCTTGCTCAACAGCTGACCGAGCTGCCACTGTAGCCGGTGATGCCAGCGCAGCGCGCCAGTGACCAATGCACGCTGCAGCGCCAGATCACGCGATGGCTCGCCGCCCCAAGCCTGATAGAGAGCCGCTAATGACTTACCGTCCTGCACAACCGCGGCCAGCTGACGCGCCGCGGCAGCACGCACGTCCGCCCCGCTATTCACGCTACCCACTCACGAAGGCGACTTGCGCAAGCGAATGCGCTGCGAGATATGCCGCAGCACTCATGGCGCGTGAGGCCGGCGGCTGCAGGTCGGTAATGCGAATGATGCCTGCTCCGGCAGCGACGTCGATCCCAGCAGGCGTAGCGGCGCAGATATAGCCCGGTTCCAGTCGTGCATGCTGATCGAGCAGCTCAGCGCCCCATATTCGCAACCGTCGGCCATCACTCAATGCCGACTCCGCAACCGGCCAACCCGCAAATGCCCGGATCTGCCGGTCAATCTCAACCGCACTGCGCTGCCAATCGATGCGAGCCTCAGCCTTCGATATCTTATGTGCATAAGTTGCATTGCTATCCGCTTGCGGGGTTGGCTTGGCCGAACCTGCCAGGATGCTTGGCAAAGTGTCGACCAGCGTTTGCGCACCCAGCGTGGCGAGCCGGTCATGCAACTCGGGGTTGGTTTCTGCGGGGCTAATTGCGGTCTCGACGCTGGCCAGCACTGGCCCGGTATCAAGACCCTGATCCATCTGCATGATACTGATACCGGTGACCGAATCGCCCGCCAGCAGGGCGCGCTGAATCGGCGCTGCGCCGCGCCAGCGAGGTAATAACGAGGCGTGCACATTAATCGCACCACAGCGCGGCCATGTCAGCAGCCACGCCGGCAGGATTAAACCGTAAGCCACAACGATTAACGCATCGGGCGGCGGGCCAAAGCCTTCCAGCAACCCCGGATCAGTCAGCTTCGGTGGCTGCGCCACGGTGACGCCGGCGGCAGTCGCAGCAGCTTTGACCGGTGGTGGCGTCAAGTGTCGACCGCGGCCGGCCCGCCGGTCTGGCTGAGTCAGTACAAGAGCAATGTCGGCGCCGGCCGCCCGCAGCGCCTCGAAACACGGCACCGCAAACGCGGGCGTACCAGCAAATACAAGCCGACCGAGGGTCACGAGAACGTTAACGCTGGCACTTACAGCGTCGGAGCGGCAACAGATGAGTCCTCAGCCTGGCTGCGCTTAGCGCGCTTCGTAAAGCGCTTGCGCACGCGCTGACGCTTGAGCTGCGACAGATAGTCGACAAATAGCTTGCCGTCCAGATGGTCCATTTCATGCTGGATACAGACAGCGAGCAAGCCCTGCGCCCAGAACTCCTGGACCTCACCGTCTCTGTCGAGAGCCCGAACTTGGATTTTCTCGGCTCGATCGACGTATTCATAGAACTCCGGCACAGACAAACAACCCTCTTCGCTGTTTATTGTCCCTTCACTTACCAGAATCTCTGGGTTGACCAGACAGCAGGGTTCGTTATTGTGATCGGAGACGTCGACGACCAGCACCCGCCGGTGCACATCCACCTGAGTGGCGGCCAAGCCGATGCCGGGGGCGGCATACATGGTCTCAAGCATGTCATCGATCAATTTGCGGACTTCATCGTCCACTTTTGTGACGGATTTGGCGCGTATTCGCAGCCGCGGATCGGGATACTCAAGAATTGGGAGCAACGCCATTGTTGTGTAGCCTTGATTTCGTGTATAAGTCGGCAGATATCGCTTAAGCCTATGACTTTTCAGGGATAGTTTTGGTTCGGTGGCAACCTCCGTAGGGCCAACCGAATTTGTCCCGCCGAATTTTGAATTATAGCAGTATCGCTCGTAACCAAGACACGAGCCGATTTTATGTATTAGGAGCTCAAGCCATGTTAAAGCTGCGCAA
>JAHEEO010000089.1 GCA_024640665.1 Rhodospirillales bacterium
CTTGGGACGGCAGCAAGCCGACCTATTTTGGTGCAATTCGGCGCGGTGGAGACGGATCTGATCTACGCTGGCTGGAAGGCCCAACCCGCAGTGCCACCCACGTCATGGGCGCTTGGTCAGAAGGTGATCGAGTGTTTGTCGACGTTGAAATGTCGGAAACGAACCCGTTCCCATTTATGCCGCAAAGAGACGGTTCGCCATGGAACCCAGTCACCGGGGCGAGTCACATCACGCGACTGTCGGCTGATCTGTCACGACGTCGCGCAACCGGCTACAACATTGAGACGCTCTATCCAAATCACGTGGGTGCGCTGCCGCGACAGGATGACCGGTACAACACGATGCCATATCGCTACGGCTTTCTGCCTTGCCCGGATCCCGCAGCCCGAGATCCACGCAATGCGGGCGCCTGCTACGCACGATTCGACCATCAAACGGGTCGAGATACATTGTTCAATGCAGGGGCAACGACTTCGCTGGCTGAGTGCTGTTTCGCGCCAAAACATGCTGACGCACGCGAAGGTGAAGGCTATTTGATGGGTGTTGCAACGCGTAACGACCAGGGCGGGCGCGCAGACTTAGTCATTCTCGATGCCGAGCACCTCGACGATGGACCTATTGCAACAGTGCACCTGCCGATGCGCGCCGTAGGCCAAATACACGGCTGGTGGGTGCCAGAAGCCCAACTGCCCGTTGCAGGCTGAAACCACTCCGCAGCGGCTTCGACAGGCGCGAGTCTAACGATAGACCCATCAACAAAGGCCGAGGCGCATCCGCGCCCCGGCCTTTTTTTCTTTACTGGCCTTTTTCTGCCCACTCAACAGCAGCAAGTTCCTCAAGAATCGCAAACCAATTCTCGTACGACTGCGCCATTTGGCCGCCCGTCAGGTACTTGCCTGCAACGACGATACCCGGCGTTCCAGAAACTCGATATCGCTGCACCAGATCTTTGCCACGCTGCATTTTGGTGTGCACGGCAAAAGAATTGAAAGTCGCCGCAAACGTTTCTTCATCAACGCCATAATCGGCGAAAAAGTCTGCTAACGCGTCTTCACTGGCCAGCATATTTCGATTGACGTGAAACTCGCGAAATATCGCCGAATGTGTTTCGTCAGTGATTCCGAGCGCCTGTGCCGTGTAATAAGCCCGAGCATGCAGTTCGCTCTGAGCGCTCCATGGCGCAGGCAATCGCACAAAATTTATGTAGTCAGGCTTCTCTGCCAGCCACTGCTCAAGGTAGGGCTCGAAGCTGAAACAGGCCGGACAATTATACTGGAACACCTCTACCACCTCGACGAGGTCTCCGTCGGTTTCCACGGTGGGCTGCTGCGGGGTCAATCGCTCATAGTGGCTACCTTCCTGAAACTGCCGTTCGCCGACGGCGGCTTGGCGTTCGGCTTGGCTCATGCGCTGCGGCTGCGGTGCCGCTGCAGCAGGCTCATTGGATTGCGCCGCCCGCGCATTGGTAGCCGCGCTATTTTGTTGCGGGGCCGCTGTCGCTGGCGAACTTGCGGCTGCCGGTGCTTGGGGAGTTGGCGAATCGCTGCCACTGCAGGCAAATAGCGCGCAGCTGGCGAATACTACGAGTGTATGTCTGATCACTTCGATCACCTCGGTTAGCTTGAGTGCGGTCATGCTAACGCATGCAGATGCCAAGAAGAAGTGATTGCAGCGTACTGAACCGCCGGCGCGACCGCGCAAGTGGTTCGACTTAATGAACCCTCAATAATCTACAGGATATCCGACAGCCAAAAAAAAGCGCCCCTTCAGGGAGAGATAGGGGCGCAAACCAACTGGGGGAGCTGGAGTAATCTAAGTTAAAGCAAGTGCGACGTATCGCTGCGAGTCACCGCGACGCAGGACTAATAGCGCACTAGCGGCATTATTTCGCGCGGCTTGCAGCGCTGCCGATGCGGCGCCAACATTCTCGACAGTTCGATAGTTGATTTCGGTTATCACGTCACCGCGACGGATGCCTTTTTCGGCAGCGGCACTGCCTGGCTCGACACCAGTAACGAGGACGCCTCGAACATCGTCCGGCAGGCCCAATTGCTGGCGCTCAACGTCGTTGAGTTCACTAACGCGCATACCAGCAAGTTGCGCAGAGCCAGAGCTGCTGCCCGAGTTCGCCGGAATGCCGGAAACGACAGTCGTGTCGCCATCGAGATTGCCAAGCATCACGTCGATACTGCGCATACGGCCATTGCGCAGCACTTCAAGTTCAATCTTTTGACCAGGATTGGCCGCCGCAACGACCCGACTCAAATGCCGTGGATCTTCGATCGATTCTCCGTCCACTTCACGAATCAAATCGCCGGATTGCAGGCCACTGCGCGCGGCAGGACTATCGGCAACGAGCTCTGACACCAACGCACCGCGGCCATCGCTGACGCCCAGGACCTCCGCGAGATCATCATCAAGCCCTTGGATTTGCACACCCAGCCAGCCGCGCGTGACGGTGCCCGATTCGCGCAGAGCTGCGACAACAGATTGTGCCTGCCGTGCAGGAATCGCGAAACCGATACCGATGTTGCCGCCGTTCGGTGAATAAATTGCGGTGTTGACCCCTATCACCTGGCCGGCGCCATTGAAGACCGGGCCGCCTGAGTTGCCGCTGTTAATTGGCGCATCGATCTGCAAGTAGTTGTCGTAAGGGCCTGATTGAATATCGCGGCCTCGCGCAGAAATAATGCCAGCGGTTACAGACCCGCCCAGCCCAAACGGATTACCGATCGCCAGCACCCACTCGCCCACGCGCGTTTGATCGGAATCGCCAAACTGCACGAATGGCAAATCGCGGCCTGCGTCGACCTTCAACAAGGCGAGATCAGTTTTGGTATCGAGTCCAACTACTGTGGCAGCAAGTTCGTCGCCATTTTCCAGGACAACAACAACGTTGTCCGCATCGGCGATGACATGATTGTTTGTTACGACATAGCCGCTGGCATCAACGATGAATCCAGACCCAAGGGCCTTGGCGCGCGGCTCCGCCGGCGCCTGAGGCGCGCCTGGGCCGCCTGGAGCCTCGAAGAATCGACCAAAAAAATCATCGAACGGCGACGGTGCACCGCGACCATTGAAGCCAGGCGCCCGCAGCGCCACAGACTGACTGCGCTTCTCAACCGCTATATTGACAACTGCCGGACTGACGGCAGCCACGACATCGGCAAACGATACAGGACCTTGCAGCTGAGCCACGCTGCGCGAAGCCGCGCTTTGAGATTGCGCCGCCGACACATGCAGCAAAGTCGCTGAAATAATTGCGGCGACTGTGCATGCTGAAAGACCGATGAGCCAACGCTTGATTTGGCTGCGATTCAAAACTTGTTCCATGATCGCTAACCTCCAAGAAGGTGATTTGATAGCCTGCACTTTATCGGGCGCTGGGTTAACAGGACCTATACGCAACTATAATTTTTTGTCATGAAACCCAAGCTGCAGAATTAACGAAAGTTAATGTTCGGTTCAGTTTTGGTGTCACTGAATTCGCCGGACGTGTACATTCACGGTACGACTCGGTTTATGTGGATGGACTTAAACATCGCATCGCCGAGATTTATCGGCTAAGCCCTGAAGACGCGAAGGCGCTTTAGGTATTGTGGAGCCAAATGCCGGCAATCGTTGTCTGCTCAGTGCTCTGGTGACTCACAAGTGAAAGTAACGGCAACTGCGTGCGAATACTGATCATTGAGGACGACAAGGATGTCGCCTCATTCATTCAATCTGGTCTGCAGCAGTCAGGATGGAACGTGGACCATGCAGACAACGGCAAGGACGGCTTGTTTCTCGCCGCGACGGAATCCTACGACGCGTTAGTGGTTGACCGCATGCTGCCAGCGGTCGATGGCCTGACCGTCATACGCACATTACGCGCGTCGGGCATTCAGACCCCGGTTTTGGTGTTGAGCGCCCTGGGTGAAGTCGACGACCGCGTTGCCGGTCTCAAAGCGGGCGGTGACGACTATCTCGTAAAACCGTTCGCGTTCTCCGAGCTCAGTGCCCGCTTGGAGGCGCTTTTGCGGCGCTCGGGAGAACACGGATCAACTCAAGCAACGACCGTGCTCAATGTTGCAGACCTCAAGATGGATCTCTTGCGGCGCGATGTATCCCGCGCCGCTACCAAAATCGACCTCCAACCGCGCGAGTTTCAATTGCTCGAGTTTCTAATGCGCCATGCGGGCCAGGTAGTGACCCGAACCATGCTGCTCGAAGGTGTATGGGACTATCACTTCGACCCCCAGACCAATGTCATAGACGTTCACATCAGTCGCTTGAGGGCAAAAATAGATCGCGACTTCGACGTGCCGCTGTTACACACGGTGCGTGGCGTCGGTTATAAACTCGGCGGCGATACAAACTAGGCTTAAAAACGGCAAATGCGACTGCCCTCAATCCTTAGAACGGGTGTATTTCAACTCACCATGGTTTACATGGCGTTGTTTGGCGCCTCGGTCGCGGCGCTTTTCATATTTACCTATTGGAGCACGATCGGCTCGATCGAGCGCCAGTCCGACTCTGTTATCGAAGCGGAGATTCGAGGACTTGCAGAACAATACGAACGGCGCGGACTTCCCGGCCTCGTAGAGATCATTCGTGAACGCGTCAGGCGGGACACGCAAGGCCGGTCAGTTTACCTGTTTGTCGATTCCAGCCTCCGACCCATCGCCGGGAACATGGCGTATTGGCCTCAAGAATTAAATCGCAGCAGCGGCTTGGTGAGTTTCTTCAAGATCAACGCCGACGGCGTTCAGATCCCGGCGCGCGCCCGTGTATTGACGGTTGGCCAGGGATACCGTTTGATGGTCGGTCGAGAAATTAACGAACTCGCGTTAATCAATCAGGACTTTCGGCGCGCTTTGGTTTGGGGTATCGGGCTGACAATGGGGCTCGCACTCGCGGGCGGCATCTTGATGAGCTTGCAGGCGCAGCGAAGAATTGCGCGCTTGAATCGCACAACGCGACAGATTATTGCTGGCGATCTCAGCCGCCGAGTCCCAACCACCGGCGGTCGCGATGAATTCGAAGAACTTACGCAAAACGTCAATGCCATGCTGGATCAGATTGAAAATCTGATGGCCGGCCTGCGACATGTCGGTGACAGCATTGCGCATGACCTGCGTGGCCCGCTCACACGGCTCGGCAACCAACTCGAATTGCTCGCGGCCGAAGCCGAGCCAAGCCGAGAAGGTCTGACCATGTGTGCTGAGCAGGCAGAGGGATTACTCGCAACATTTAATGCGCTGCTGCGCATCTCTCGCGTCGAGTCGGGTGCGTACCGCAGTGCGTTTGCGGAATTAGATTTATCGGGAATCGTCAGCGACATCTGCGAGCTTTATCATGCGGCAGCCGAAGACGAGAGAATTACGTTCTCGAGTGAAATCGAACCCTCGATTGCCGTCTTTGGCGACCGCGAGCTGCTTGCTCAAGCGCTGACGAACTTGCTCGACAATGCCATTAAGTACACGCCGCAAGGCGGGTCCATCGTAGTTCGATTGATACAAGAAGCAGACTCGGCATGCCTGGAAGTTGCCGACAATGGCCCGGGAGTACCCGCCAAAGACCGTGAGAGAGTATTCGAACGATTTGCGCGGCTCGATCAGTCGCGCTCCCTGCCAGGTAACGGCTTGGGACTGGCGCTCGTAAAGGCCGTTGCAGAACAGCACGGCGGCACGCTGGAAGTTGCCGACAACTCGCCAGGCCTCATTGTCAGCCTGAAGCTGCCCAGTAAGCAGCCATAGCGCGCTGCCACTAAAGCACCCAGGCTATCTGCGATCGCTTTGACGGCAACCACCGTCATAGTTCCTACTTTCGCACAGGCCGATCTGAGCCGGCGCTGGCTTTGGATACGTCACGAATGGAAACGTCAAGCGCATACTGCTTCAAAGCTGCGCGCCACTTGGCGAGCTTAGACTCAAACGCCATGGCAGCATAAGCCGGACTGGTCGATGGCAGCGCAATGGACGGTATTTGGTCCTGGTGCACCGACAAGAATGGGCGGACTCGACGACGATAGAGCTGCTCTGCGGTCTTGCCATTGAAACAGATGAGCTCAATCTGCCTATGCGCCGATAGAAATTCGGCGAAGTCATTCACTTCTATGGTGTCACGCTCGATTGCGGAGTCGAGGCTTCCGTCACGCTTAGCCGCAGCGATTACGTCCCACAAAGCTATTCTGCAGCGCGACAGCGTCTGCAACCGATCACTGTATTTTCTATCTAGTCCGGCATTGAACAAACGCCCCATAATCGGCCAGAAAGCGTTGCGTGGTTGCGCATAGTATCGCTGCTCGGCCAGCGACCGCCCGCCGGGCAAACTCCCGAGTATCAATACTCGAGCTGAATGATGGCCGACTGGCTCAAATCCCACGGACTTAACCATATCCTTTGTCACGGTGTTGCTTTACTGCTCGCTAACGGCGAAGCGCCCAGTAAGAAACCAGTTCAGCATGCGATCGCCCGGGATCCAGCGCCGGCAGCAAGTCCACTCGCTGCCAACGGCGGCTCAGATACGCGACATGATTTCCCCGATGACCAATACTTCGATCCTCAGTTGACCAGTTCCACTGCGCGAGCTGCTCGAACCGCTGCGAAAAACCCGAATGTCCCGCGCTTATGCCGTACCTGCGATCAATCGTGCCGAATGTTCGAGTTCCCCACCCCACTTGAATATCACGTTGACTGGCATAGTTCGCGACAAATTCATTGACATGATCGGCTGCGTGCCGCGCGAGCGGAAATTCTGGCGAGATTGCAGGTGCTATAAGTATCAGCCGATCGATCGCGATATCGTCCGGCAAGAACTGCAGTATCAAAGCGGCGATGCCCCCACCTCCCGAATAACCCATCAGATAAAACAACTGCTCTGGATGACTGCCGCGCCATGCTGTTATTTCAGCAGCGATTCGTTGCGCCGATTCCAAGTTCCGCTGTTCTGCTCGAAGGTTGAGTATGCCCATCAATGGCAATCCCCACGTCTCGACGCTGATGTCGAAATTGGGTAGTTGTCGCTGTGCCGAATTCATAAACCCTGACAAATGGAACCTCGTATTGCGGATACCCGGCAACACGAGCAGCCGACCTTGCGCCAAATGTTCCGTTGCAGGCGCTTCATAGTGGCTTGAAGTGTGCAGGCTCACAGTAATTGCCAGGCAGACGAGCAGTTTCGCCGTTTCACTTACGGCTCTCATGAAAATAACAGGAACACTTCTGTCTCCATCCGTCGCATGACGAGAGTCTGGCAAAGTTATAAATATATTGCTCTATAAATGCCCGCAGCGCCAAATTCTTATATTATGGGTACATTATTTTGGTACTTTTCCCATGCCGCAGCTTTCTCGCCTAATTGACGAACTCAAATCTGAGCTGCGTCGCCAGCGCGTTACTTATGCCGATGTGGCAACGCATCTAGCTTTGAGCGAATCCAGCATCAAAAAAATGTTCGCGCGGCGCAGCTTTACCGCCCAGCGGCTGGAACACGTATGCAATTTTGTTGGCCTGGAGCTGTCGGATCTCATCGACCTCATGAATGCGGAGCAACCGTTCCTAACAGAGCTCTCAGCGGGACAAGAAGATGCATTGCTCGAAGAACCGAAACTCCTGCTGCTTGCATACTTGCTGATTAACCGATGGCCATTGCCTGAGATCGTTAAGGAATACTTAATCGAGCCTAGCGAATTAGACAGACTGCTGATCCGCCTGCATCGCATAAGAATCATAGAACTCCTCCCGCTCAACAGGTTTAAATTGTTAACGGCGCGTCACTTCACCTGGAGAAAAAACGGCCCGGTACAGCAGCTCTTCGAGAACTTGATTCAAAGAGAATTCTTGGCATCCACATTTTCCGAATCGACTGAGCGCCTGCGTTTTGTGGGCGGGACGCTATCACGATCCAGTATTGCGCACTTGCGACAGAGCATTGACAAATTGGCGCGCGAGTTTGACGATCTCAGTCGCCAAGATGCTGCACTGCCCATTGCCGAACGAAATTCTTGTGGTGCAGTCTTTGCGATCCGCCCATGGGAATTCTCTGTGTTCAAAGAACTTCGCCGACCCAGCAAATGACCAACAGCAAAAATCAGTCGTTAGATCGCTTGCACGCGTCATTGGGTATCCCAAAAGACTATGTTAGTGCTTTGGACCGGCCTCGATATGACGACGCGCCAGAACTGATCATCGCCGATGTCAATATCTTGGGCCACGCACAGAAACTTGCACCAGACACTGCATTGACCTGGATCGCGATGAAAGATGCGGCCGCCAAAGATGATGTCGAGCTACTCATTGTTTCCGGGTTTCGAAGCATCGATTACCAAGCGAGCCTGATCAGAAAAAAACTGGCTGCCGGCCAGCCGATCAGTACGATATTGACGGTTAATGCGGCACCCGGTTACAGCCAACACCATACGGGTCGTGCCGTTGATATTGCGACGCCCGGATCGCGGCCTCTTACGAGTTCATTCGATCAGACCACGGCATTCGATTGGTTATGCTCGAATGCCGGCGCATTCGGCTTTCAGCTGCCTTATCATCGCGACAATCGTTACGGGATAACTTACGAACCTTGGCACTGGTCGCAGCTAACCGACTAAGCCCGCGGCAGGCGCATGTAAACAAAGTGACTCACTCAGAACGCGAAAAATGGGACAAGCGCTACGCAGCCGGCGCCTATGCTACGCGGCACGACGCTACTCAGCTTGTCGTTGACTGGCTCCATATCGCGCCGCCCGGCCGCGCACTGGACGTTGCATGCGGGGCGGGCCGCAACGCTGTGTATTTGGCCAAGCAGGGCTTTCAGACCGACGCGGTCGATATTTCAAGCGTTGCACTTGAACGCGCGCGCAATACCGCGACGCAAGCAGCGCTTGATGTCCGCTGGATCCAAGCGGACCTTGCAGCGGACCCTTTAACTGGCTACAGCCGATACGAAGCCATCATTCACGTGCGCTACGTAAACATGGCGCTCTATCGCAGATATCTGGATATCTTAGCGCCCGGAGGCATCCTGATTTCTGAACAGCACCTGCAGTGTGCCGATAGCAGTGTAGTCGGCCCCAAAAATCCGGCGTTTCGAGTAATCAGCGACATTCTGCAGGAATCCGTGGGCGCATTAGAGATTATTTTCTACCGAGAGGGTATCGTCGAAGACCCTGATGGTCGTCATTCCGCACTTGCTCAAATTGTCGCCCGAAAATCTCAATAAGTCAGGACCGCAACGTGTTCGAATCTAGCAAGTTAATTGCAGTTGCGAGCCTCGTCGTTATCGGTTCAGGCGCCGCCAAAGCACAGACAGAAATTGATACTTCTGTGCTCGAGGCTCGCGCAACTAAGATCGGTTCGATCTACTACGAAATTGGCGACGTTTTTGACCTTACGAACCCAGAAGAGGATAAGCGTCTATATAGGCTGGCCAATCGTGCCCACATCACCACACGGCGCTCAACGCTGGAGAACATCCTGTTGGTCGAGCCTAACGATCAATTCGAGTCTCGACTCCTCGAAGAATCCGCACGTGCGATTCGGGCCGCGGGCTATATTTCCGAAGCGTCCGTCACGCCTGTCAACTACGACGAACTCAATAACACCGTGGACGTCCAAATCACCACCAGAGACGCATGGTCATTAACGCCGGAGCTCAAGCTGAGTCGTAACGGTGGAGTAAACGAGTATGGCTTTGGCGTTGCCGAAGAAAACTTGCTCGGGTTAGGCAAGAGCCTGACTGCATCTTATTCGAGCGATGTGGATCGAGATGAAACCTTCTTTGAATACTTCGACCCGAACGTGCGCAGCACGCGCACCCGCCTCAACGTAATTCTCGCCGACACCAGTGATGGCCAAAGAACACAATTTGACGTCGGGCGTCCTTTTTATGCACTCGATAGCCGGTGGGCAATCGAGTCGGCATTCAATAGCACAGATCGCATCGATCCAATTTACGGTCTCGGGGAAGTCATAGATGAGTTCAACCATGAGATTCGGGCATTATCTGTTGGTGGCGGATGGTCGAAGGGACTGCGCGAGCGAAGAGCCTTACGCTGGTTAGTCGGCGTGAATTGGGAGGAAGATCGCTTCTATCCGAGCGCAGAGTTCCCCAATACCGTGCTGTTACCAGAAGACCGCAAGCTGGCCTTTCCTTGGTTCGGGCTGCAAATCGCGGAAGACGACTTCCGAAAAATGACCGAACTCAACGACATCGGTCGCACAGAGGATGTACCGCTTGGCCTCGCACTGACTGTGAAAGTCGGATATTCGTCCGATAATTTCGGCAGCGATCGCAACGCCGTAATCCTGCGCAGCGACTTCCACAAGGGCTGGGAACCCGGCGGTCCAGGTCGACTATTGCTGTTTGACGCGACTGCCGCTGCGCGCAAAGAAGAACTCCGTACAAAAAACGCATTGATCACCAGCTCGTTTCGCTACTTCCAACGCAACCTGAAGGACCAGCTATTTTCTGCAAGTATTTCCGCGACGGTAGGCAATCGTATCGATGCAGAAGATCAAATCCTGCTCGGCGGCGCCACAGGATTGCGCGGTTATCCAATTCGTTATCAAAGCGGGGAAGGCAGTGCCGTTCTAACGCTGGAACAGCGTTTCTTTACCGACTGGTATCCACTGCGGCTGTTGCGCGTCGGCTACGCAGTGTTTTTCGATATCGGTCGCGTATGGGGAACCGATGCGCGCAACACGATCAGGCACGGTACGCTGTACGACATCGGGGTCGGTCTGCGCCTGTCGTCACCCCGCTCATCCACGCGTTCCGTCGTCCACATCGATCTCGCATTTCCTGTAAATGGGCCTGACGATGTCGATTCAGTGCAGCTCTCCGTTGAAAAACGCGCTGCTTTCTAAGCGAAAGGAAGGCCATCAATATCGATAGCTCGCGGCAAACTGCGTATGCGGTCCATCCATCGAGTTACATTTGACCACTTGTCAGTGTTGTACCCGGAAATATTCAGCAGAGAAACGGGACCAAAGCACGAAATATCCGCGATGGTTTCATGCTCCGACGCGAGCCAATGTTGCCGAGCCAGATGTGAGTCCATGATCGCCAGAACATGATCGCAGCGCTGATCGATCTCTTCATCGGACACGGTAATCGCATCCGGCCGCCGAATCTTCGCGCGCTTCATCCAAGGTCCTTGATGGATCTCATTGGCCGATTTGGACATCCACTCTGCCACTCGCGCCTCACCGACAGCATCGATCGGGAGCCAATGATTGGTGTCATCAAATCTTCGCGCCAGATATACCAAGCAGGCATGCGAATCACCGATCTTGAACCCTTCGTGCTCGAGAGCAGGCATCTGACCGAAGGGATTGAGAGAAAGAAACGGCTCGCGTTTGTGCTCACCGGCGTACATATCGATGTCAACGAGTTCGAAGTCCTGCTCGATGATCGACAAGAACAGGCGCAGCTTATACGCATTGATTGACTGCATCGTCGCATGAATCCGCAGCATGTCAGCTTCCTACCTT
>JAHEEO010000275.1 GCA_024640665.1 Rhodospirillales bacterium
TTCGATGATATTGCTGACGGATCAGACGACGAATGGCTTGCCAGCCTGGAATAGTGACGTCTGCTGCGCTGCAACGAACTTGTAATATCCAGTTAAAGAAGATGCAACATGGAGGTGTTGCGCTGGTCTGATCGTGCTCGACCAGCGCAACTGCTGCAGACTTCAATTAGATGGACTGACCAACTAGTGTGCGCGTGTTCACATTTATGTCTGGAGTGAGTCGGTTAGAATTCCCATCAATCCCAGATTAAGTGAAATATGACTGGCGTACAGAACAGCAAGCCCAGCAACGACGCGGGGTACAGATCGTCAGCTCGTATCGCTGTCATTATTCCGTGCCGCAACGAAGCAGCCAGCATTCACCGCGTCGTATCCGACTTTGCGGCCGTTTTGCCGCGGGCAGAAATTCACGTTTGCGACAATAATTCCAGCGACAAAACGGCCGAATTAGCAGCCTCAGCCGGCGCCATTGTTCATCGTGAGCCGCAAGCGGGTAAGGGCAATGTCGTACGCCGCATGTTTTCGGACATCGAGGCGGACATCTATGTCTTGGTTGACGGCGACGATACTTACGATCACGCCAGCGCGCCGGCAATGATCGCGTATTTGGAGTCGGACGAACTCGACATGGTCGTTGGCACGCGCAATGCCGCCTCTGGAGCCGCTTATCGAACGGGCCACCGATTCGGCAACTATCTGTTTACAAGCCTGATCGCACGAATATTCGGCAATCGGGTAACGGATGTACTTTCCGGCTATCGCGTATTCTCGCGCCGCTTCGTCAAGTCGTTTCCGGCACTGAGCACGGGCTTTGAGACGGAAACGGAGTTCACTGTGCACGCACTGGAACTGCGGATGCCAATAGGCGAGATCTCTACGCCCTACAAAGAACGACCCGCAGAATCCAGCAGTAAACTCAATGCCGTACGAGACGGATGGCGAATACTGTGGACGATCGTGCTGCTGTTTAAAGAAGAGCGGCCACTTTGGTTTTTTGGCCTGTTGAGCAGCGTTTTTGCGATTGCCTCATTGCTGCTGGCGTCGCCGCTGCTACTAACCTTCCTCGAGACGGGTTTGGTGCCTCGCCTGCCTACGGCCGTGCTGTCTACCGGCTTGATGCTGCTGGCATTCTTGGGCCTCACCTGTGGCGCGATACTCGATTCGGTATCCCGGTCGAGACGCGAGGTTCGCCGTTTGGCTTATCTCGGCATACCGAGAAACGCCAGACAGGCCGAAGTCATCAGCCAAACAACCGCCGACTCCCTGATGCGCAGCATTGCAAATGACAGCCGCTAAGCGGTCGCTGTTCCGCAACGACTAAAACCACGATCATGCTCGACAACAGGCTAAAGAAATTCGTTGTTGTCGGCGGGATTGGTTTTCTTGTCGATGCTGCGATTCTTACGCTGCTGGTAAGTGGCCTGAATTGGTCACATCTGGAATCGAGGTTCATCTCGTTTGCTACAGCAGTGTCGATAACCTGGTATATCAACCGCACGCGCGTCTTCGTGGCGACCACAAACGCCAAGGCAGAGTACGCGCGCTATGTATCCATTCAGCTGGTCGGCGCTGCCATCAACCTGGGCGTCTACTTTTTCGTTATTGCACAGATCCCCGGCTGGGGACGTTGGCCGGTCTTGCCGCTTGCATGCGGATCTGCATGCGCCATGTTTTTCACTTTTGTTGCCTCTAAGCATTTCGTTTTCGTTGAGCGAGCTCAGACGCATTCGGGCGCGGCACGAAAGCCGCTGGAAATGGAGAAGTAGCTTGAAACTTAACAGCAGGCAGCTCGCATTGGTTTGTGCGTGGATTGCAGGCAGCGTTATTGCTGTCTTCTTTGCAACGGTCATTATCGATTCCGCATTCGTTGATGGCGAGTACGTGCCACGTACCAACGACTCCTTCTATCATGCTCGTCGAATCTTGGATGCGGCAATCGGCAATCGAGGTTTTTACGAATTCGATACGCGCTTGCATGTACCCGATGGCGCCTGGATTTCCTGGCCCTGGGGCTACGACTATTTGGCAGGCCAAGCCCTCCGCTTGGCATTAGCCATTAAGCCCTCGCTAGATCCACTCGGTTTTGTATCTTTCATTCCAGTCGCTTTTGTTGTCGTAAACGCCGGCTTGTTTGTTGCTGCAGTCAATCAAACCGGAATTCGCGCCTCACTGGCGATGGCCGCAATGCTCGCTTTCGCGCTTTCGCCCCTGGTACAACTGATGCACTCCGTGGGCATGATCGATCATCATTTTTTAGAATTTACTTTTGTCCTTTTGACAATCTGGCTGGGCCAGCGGTGCTTTGCTCACCCGGAACGTGCCGGCCCGGCCGTTGCGCTGGGAACGAGCCTTGGGGTTGCGGTGGCTTTTCACAACGGCCTGTTCTCCCTGCAGCTTCCAGTGCTTGCGTGCGCGGTAATCGTTTGGCTGAAAGGCAATCGCCTACCGAGGGCTCCGCTTTGCGCGCTTGCCGCTTCGCTGCTGGTCGCAACGCTCATTGCATCACTGCCATCGTCAGCGTTACGTGCCGGTATGTTCGAGTTCGCGCTGTTGTCTTGGTTTCACGTTTACATCGCCGCGTGCAGTGCCGCCGTGTTGTTGTTTCTTGCCTGGCGGCCATTCACGATCCCTAATCTCGCTCTGCTCGGCGCACTCTCGGCCGGCCTGGCCGTGCCTATTCTCCAAGAGGTTCTGCACGGCGCGAGCTTTGTAACCGGCGAACTGTCGATCCTGGGCGAAATACAGGAAGTACAAAGCCCCTTCAGAATGTACTTTGAAACTTGGGGACCGCGGCAGACTATGAGCATCTACAGCTGGCTCCTGGTGGCTGCTCCGGTTCTCGCCGTTTGGTTTGCGTGGCGAATCATTGCGGAAAGCAAACCCGAAAAAGTCTTCTTCGCGGTCTGGGCCGTATTTGGCCTGGGTCTGTTGCTGACTCAATACCGGCTGCACTACTTTGGTCTGTTTGCGTTGTTTACCGGCCCAGTGCTCATTTTAGACAACTTGGCCAAACGCTATGCCTGGCAATCAGGCATTGCCTTGGTAGCCGCGCTTGGTGCAATTCTGGTTGCGTACCAACCGTCTTTGCGGGAACGGCTCTTTATAATTTACGCCCCCGCCGGCGAACCCGACTATGCGTTTTCTCGAGACCTTTATGCTGAGTTGGAGCCCTACTGCGAACAAGACCCGGGGCTTGTGCTGGCAAGCACGAATGACGGCAGCGCAATACTCTTTCATACCGAATGCAGCGTACTGTCCAACAACTTCATC
>JAHEEO010000276.1 GCA_024640665.1 Rhodospirillales bacterium
CAAAATCACGCCCGAGACACCATCATCCTGCCCGGCACGCGCCTTACTGGCAATGTAATCTGCAACGTGTGCCCCGCCCGAGGAATGCCCCCACAAAATGATTCTGCTTGGATCACCTCCACGCGCAGCGATGTTGCGACGAACCCATGTCAACACACCTTCGATATCTTGAATGCCCGATGGCCACATATTGTCCGGTGCGAGACGATAGTTCACGTTTACACCAACCACATCTTGCTCAACTGCCCATCGCATGACGTTGTCGTAGAAAGGCGTTCCGGCGGTGTATTTTGCGCCTCCTCTGAAACCGCCACCATAAACGAAGACGAGCACCGGCCGCGCTTCTCCTGCCTCGGCGCGCGTAAATACATCCAAAGTATTGCGACCGTCAGAACCGTAACTTAGATCGCGTTCGACTCGGATACCCGTTTCCGGCTGGGCTGGGTGCAACGGCGCATAAATCGCAGCAGTCTTTTCCGCCTCGATTTCTGCGCCAATCTCCCGCAGCGCCGCGGCAATTTCCGGCGGCATGAAGCCAGCGTAATTTCGTTCGCTCATTTTTCGTAAGAACTCAGGGGTATTGCTGGCTCTGCCAGAGACTGGATTGTCATAGTGAAACGGCAACTCATAAACCGTGGGAAACATCTGGAACTCAAGTGTGGGTGGCGCATCTGGGGGATAGCTCGTACTTGGCCCGGGCACACGCATACCCGGACTTCGCGCCCACCCACCGTCATAGCCAGCAGTCCATGTATTGACGGCGTGCACAGACTTGAATTTCCACACGTCATTTTCCTTGACGGCTTCATTTTCGTAAATGGCGGCGCCCATCGAAGCTCTTGGACCAAACGTGAGTTGCTGCATCATTCTCGCTCGAATCTTTGCACTTCGTCCGTCTTCGGCAATGCTTATAACAGGCTGCATTTGAATGTGGTTGCCCAGCCGACCTGCGACGGGCCCTTCTGGCCCAAACACGTTAAACAAGAAATTGCGCACTCGCTCGCGTCCTTGATAGACACCGCGTTGCGCAAGCTCCATCGAACCATCTGCGGCAAACAAATCAGCCAGATCATTCCAAAGATTCTTGTCTAAGTAGTAGCCATAGGTGTTTTTCAGGTTTTCTAATTCGTGATAGTCCTTATAAGCAAACACGGACTTTTCCGCCGCTGACAACGCAGCGTCAACGTTGTCTAATGCTGGCGGGCTTCGAACGGGCATAGGCTCGGTGGCAGCACGAATAGCACGGTGCGATGGTCGCCCTGCCGCGTCTGGGTAGCGCGGCTCGAGCGCCGAGACTGGATTCACATAGTGATAAGGCGGAATATGCGCTGTCGGGTAAATCGCGTAGTCGTCGCTCGGTCGACGGTCCGGCGGCAATTCCGAGCTGGCTGTTGGAACAGGCTGCGCATCGCGAGCCCAGCCTTTATCGTAGTCCGTAATAAAGGTTGGGTAATACCGTAGCGAAGCAAACTTCCAAACGCCGTCTTTCTTCACAAATGTGTTCGTGTATACGCCTTCGCTCCATGTCGCATCTCCTTGATACATGCCGAGCATATTGAATTCACGACTGCGCGACTTTGCCGACATACCGTCCTCGGCAACATCGATGATGATCTGCAACTGCACATGATCGTTCAGCTGTCCATCGCCCAGACCTTGCGGCCCGAGTAGATTGAGAAATTGGCGAACCCGCTCTTTACCTTGGTAAACGCCACGCATGCCCATTTCAATTGTGCCGTCATCGGCGAACAGGTCTGCGACATGGTCCCAATCGCGGCGGTCTAAGTAGTAACCATAGATTCTCTGCAAGTTTTCGAGTTCTTGTTCAGCTTGCAACACCGCAGCGCGGCGGGCCAGTTCGGTTGCGCGTTCTACCACATCGCCACGAAGTCGTTGCCGGCGAACTTCGCTGCTGCTCCACCAGGCATTACCGGCATTTGCGATGCTCGGGTTTTGATAATGAAAAGGAATGATGCAGGCATCGGGGAAACCTTCGCACGGCATGTTGCGAGCCTCATCCGCCGGGTGTGGCAGATTCCGCGAGCCACGTGCGCTGCCGCTGGACCCAGTCTCCGGCGGAACCCAGCCGGTTGCGTACGGCGCACTAAAGCCGCTGTAGTAGGTCAACGAGTCAATCTTCCAGACGCCTTGTTCTTTGGCGTAACCCATTTCATAAATGCCCTCGGCCCAAACTGCGGCCCCACCGGGCGAACCGAAATTAGCCAGCGCGCGCCAGCGGCCATTTGCAGTTTGTCCATCCGGATCGATTTGGACGACCGGTTGAATATTCATGTGGTTGTAGAGCCGTCCGTCGCCAAGCCCGTTTTGACCAATCTCGCCGCCACCGACGTTCATGAATAGATGCCGGCGAATGCTCTCGTGACCGATGTAGGTTCCCGCCGGATACTTGGCAACAGCATCTTCAGAAAATAAGTCGGATAAATCCTCCCACATGCCTTTGTCCAGGTAATAGCCATAGGCACGTTGTAGCCGCTTTATCTCGCGCATGTCTTCTGCACTAATAACATCGGCTTCCAGGCGATCCATGCGTCGATGCATTGGCTCCGTTGCAGCTTGAGCGAACACATTTGACGACAACGCAGCAAGCAACACGCACGGCAACGCGCAGCGCATGACGCGGAGCATCTGCGTCATGCGCGAGATCTCGATAACTGAAATTATTTTCACCCTTGAAAGCTCGTTGACTTTTTATAGATTGCACAGTTGGCTGTTCAGCATTCGTTTGAACAAACCTTTTCCTCGCGGCGAACGGCATCGGCGACGCGGCGACTATATGCATTGAGTGTGCCTTATGAGCTGTGGGACGTCTAGGCTGATCCCTTGCGCTTGAACAGCGGCACGATAAGTCGGCGATACGCCAGCGCCAAGCCAGTCCATACCATTAGTACGCTGGTCAAAGAAACAAGTCCGGCAATGGTTTGACCGATAATTCCTAGCGCTTCGCCGGTGTGCAAAAACCGCACCCAACTGCGCGCCTGTCGCGCCGGCGACTGAATTCCAAAGGGTTCCCAAGCCGCCAGTTGTCCGCTGACTGCATCGAGCTTGAGCGTATGCCTGCGCTGCGGCTGACCGCCGTTGCCTTGGTCGATGGTAAACGTCACTGTCGCAGCATTTTCGGCCGGTAGGTTCAACGTCAGCGTCTGCCAATTCGAAGTGTAAGCGGCAGCAATCTCGGTGAGTTCATCCAGCGTGCGCGGCGCTTGCGAACTTGCTGTTGGCGACCGAGGAGATTCAGAGTTAGCT
>JAHEEO010000090.1 GCA_024640665.1 Rhodospirillales bacterium
GACACTCGCCACAAGCGCACCGTCGGCGATTCTAATCAAGCTAAACAACGATGCAGCCGCATCGACGCGCTCGGCAATAGCAACATACGCGCCTTCCAAACTTACGGCCGGCGGTAACAGAAACTGCGTTTGCGTTTGAATGCGTGTTGTCGGCAGCCCCGTAGCCGTTTTCCAGATTACGAGTTCGTTCCCGGCTACTACCAGCAGATCCTCACCCGTTGCACTGAATACAACATGCTCGGGATGCAGATCCAGCCGCAAATCGTGCCGCAATAGGCCTGTTTGCAGATCCCAGATGGCTAGTGACCCCGACACATCGGCAAGCGCCGGCCGCGCAACGGCCAAGCGACCATCGCGACTCACATCGATCGTCACCTCGTCTGTACGCACCGGATCGGGGATAGCAACGCCGCTTATAGGCGCACCCAGCCACGTCTCCACGGAATCGCTGAATTCGAGCGACCATCGATGCAAAGCTCCGGCATTGCCTGCCTGCGCATCGACAATCGTCAGCCGCCAAACGCCTTGCCTGCGCTCGTCGGCAAGCAAATCGAGCGCGTTTGAATTCAACACAAACCCATCGGTGTTTCGAAACTCTTCGTTCAACGGAACGGTAACCGCAGCACCGCTCGGTGCAGCCAATGTGACGGTCAAATCTGTGGCTGAGCGGTGATCGACGACGAGCTTCAATTCAAAGCGACCCGCCGAACCCTCGCTGTCGACACTAAGCTCGCGAATGAATGGCACATACTGCAATGCGGTAAGTTGCGTTTCGGGATTATTCGCGAGCGGCCCGGCACTCTCGCCCCACATGATTGTCCGCGCTACGCTGGCAGCCCCAATAACCGATATAGCCGTGTTGTCCGAGTTTGATATCCACAACGCCGGTGGCTCGGCTAGTTGCACGGTGGCTTCCAGCCGACTGTAGTCGTCGCCGGTTAAATCGGCTATCACGCTCAGCGCGTCACTTTCGTCGCCTGTCAGGGCTCTGGTCGCATACAGCAAAGCTGCGTCACGATCCTCTTGATTCATGGCTTGATCGGACCGGCGCAACCAGTATTCCGCCAGCAATTGATCCGCATGGTCACCGCGGTTCTCCAAGCCACGAAGTTCGGCATCCGTCGCGGTCAGCTCTGTAAGCGTTTTGGAATCGCGGCTCCGTCGCGCCAGCACGTCGGCATAGTAGTCGTCGGCACTTGACGCAAAGCCAGGCAATCGATGCAAGCGATCATACGCACCCCTGGCGTCGTCATAGCTAACTTCAGCGGCGGTGAGAGTTTCCACAAAAGGTCGTGGTAAAAAATTGAAATACCAATAAGGAATCAAGATGAGCAATGCAGCAACACCAATGGCAACACCCAGTCCCCGCCAATTAAACGGCATCGCGGAACGCGCCCACTTCTCCGAAAAGACTTGCCCATAGATACGATTTCTAATTTCAATCGCGTCTTCCGGCGTCCGCCGACCGACGCCGGCCATCAGCAGTTTTTCTTGTCCGGGTGATGCCGGATCACTCGCAATCTCATTGCCCTTGGCGAGCTTGCGGAGGATCAGCAAGGCGGGCCTCGTCGCCGGCCCGCGCTCAGTCAATAAGCTGCGCATATGACTGAGCTGTGGCTCCTCGTAACCAGCATTCGACGATAAGAACAACTCTTGAGCAGAGCGTTCTACATCCTGCAAATGACCGCCCCGCCGACTGACTGCGCGGGCAAGCTTTTGCGTCAAATACGGCTGCCCATTCGTCCAGGCATATATTCTCTCGATCAAACCGAGCGCTGCCTCGGTGCCCAGACCGAAACCGGGCTCAAGCCGATAACATTCTTCCAATGAAAAATCGGCGAGATCAATTGCCTCGCCAATGACAAATGGCGAATTGCTGGCGTCAGGACATAACTGCGTGGGTGTTGCCGCGCCAAAGACGACGAAATTCAGTCGCCCGTAGTCAGGCTCGCTCACACGCAATGCATAGCAGTTTCGAATAAACGAAAAGAAATCGGCTGCAAATGACAATTCGCGAATCTGCTCAATCTCATCTATCAAAATCGTGACTGGCGCGGTGGTATTCTCGAGCACGATTTCGGCGAAGAAATCGGCAAACTGCTGTTCAGCATCGAGCGCGCTGCGCTCTTTCCACCATGTTTGCAGATCGACCTTGAGTCGCAGCTCGCGCACAATACGATGTGCCACACCGTAGAACCAGCGACTGGCGTCAGCACCTTCACCGTGTGCGCCGATCTGTTGAAGATCGATAACCGCCGTTAGCTGCTGATCGGCGCGCAGAGTGCTGCTGGTTCGCAGCATAAGACTGGACTTACCAGACCCACGCGACGCCATAACAAATGCAAAGCGTTGATCAAGGATCGCATCGATGACATCCTGATCAGCGCGTCGTTCCACATAGCAGGAACGGTCAGCTTGCACGGGGCCGCCGACCACGAAGAATTCTACGCTTTGTATGAGTTTGGCCACAGTGCGGCGATTGTATCAGGCGCTTGAAGAAAACAATGCACGGATGCACTGCAAGATTGAGTTCAAAGTGGAGCCATGAACAAGACTGAAGTCTTAAAACGCGACGGACTTGGCAGTATCTTGCTGGTACCGCACCGGCAGACCGTCATCCGGAATGCGGCCGACGCCATGTTCGGTGCGCGCTGGCTAGCCCGGATACTCGTTCGCCGTGAGATTCGTGCACTCCGTCAAACGCGCCACATCGCCGGCATTCCGGACCTAATTTGGTTTGACAAAGACCGCGTGGCGCGTCGTTACTTAGACGGCAATGCCATGCACTTATCGCAATTTGAGGCCAGTACGTTTTTCCCCAACGCGTTCGCGTTGCTGTGCAGAATGCATCGAAGCGGTGTCGCACACAATGATTTGGCAAAGGAAGCAAATTGGGTTTGCATGCCGGCCAACCAAGCGGGCATCGTCGATTTTCAGCTCGCCCTGTGTTCACGGCGGCGCGGAAAACTATTTAGAGTGCTCGCTCGCGAAGACTTGCGACACCTGTTAAAGCACAAGCGCCACTATGCTCTGAGCAGCTTAACCGCGCGGGAGCGCGCAATCCTGGCGCAACCTTCCGTACTGGCCAAGATCTGGCAGTATTGCGTGAAGCCACCCTACCTGTTCTTCACGCGTCGCTTGCTCGGCTGGCAAAACCGTAACAGCGCTATAGAGCGGCAGCACTAAAAGGCCATGACAGAGCGCGGGTTTATTGCGGTAAGATGCGTGCAAATTGTGCTGTTGCGATACGAAACAAATGCAGATCTGTCACGAACACAACACATCGCACGACTTAAACGTTGAGCGTCCTTTCGGAATCCGCGTGCGGATCAAGCCTGGCGATTCGTTTGCCCGGGTACTGGGTGCCGATTGGGAAGCTCTACATTGGTTTGAAAGCGCGCAGCGGCGCGATCGTGCATTGGCGGATATGGCGAGTGAACACCTTTACTCACGGCGCGGCGACGCACCCACGCTGATCTTCGAAGCCATCGAGCCGGCAAAAAAATCAAAGTAGCGGGCTTTCTGCAACTGTTGCCGTTTGCACGCCGCGAATACGCCGCACCCAGTCTCGATAGGCAGAAATCTGCTCTAGCGCACTAGAGCGATCGGACAAGCCGAGGCGAATCAGCCACTGACCGGCCGCATCGACACAGCCCAAGCCGGCATCGGCGCTCAACCCTGCCATGCATCGACGCTGCAGAATATCTATCAAGGACTGAGCCCACTGCGCGCTTTTTGCATAGACCAGTTCCGCAACAAGCAGTCCGCTGCGTGGCGTAATTACCATGCTGTACTCGCGGGATTCGTCGCACAGCTGAAGTAATCTAGCCGCATTGGCGCCGTAGATCCTCAATAGACGATCCGCCAACTGCGCATCGAATCGGGACGTCAATGCTGCAGAGAGCTCGCGGCGCTCGTCCGGGAGCAAGCAACCGGGGGTGTTGCGGTCTAGTGTTGGGCTCTTGCGCGGCAGCTGCGGAAAATGCCGTCGCAGCCGCTTCAGCACGTCCACGGCCAATGCGCGATGAGTTGTCAGCTTGCCGCCAACTATCGAATAGAGCCCGGCAGCGTCGCGATGCGCATGAATAATGTGGCGTCGGGTTATCGCCGATTCCGCGCCACTAGGTTGATAGGGCAGCGCCCGAATCCCTGCATAGCCGTAGCAGACCGATGCCGACAGATCGCCGGCTCCCGGCAGTAATCGATGAGTTTCCGCAAGCAGATAATCGCGTTCTGCCGGCGTGACCGTAACGTCGGCTGGATCGCCTTGATAACGCTCATCGGTTGTTCCAATGAGGCACATGCCGTTCCATGGAACGACAAAAAACGGCCGCCCATCACTGGCTGCTTCGCTGTATACAGCGCCGCCGGGTAAGCCCACGAATGGCGCGATAACAAGGTGGCTACCTCGAGTGCCGCCGATCAATCGATGCCGAGCATGGACACCGGCCACTTGGTCCACCCACGGGCCGGAAGCATTGATGATGACCTTGGCGGTTGCCCTTCCATTCGCAGTGCCGCGATATTCAACGGCGGATACCCTGCCGTCAGTGACATCGATACTGGTCACCGCAGTATGCGTCATCAGCTGTGCCCCGTTATCGACGGCATCCTGAACCAACTCGATGACTAACCGCTCCGGAAAGGTAATTTGTGCATCATAGTAAAGTGCGCCTCCGCGCAGATTCTCGCGGCGCAAACTGGGCAGCGCTGCGCTGAGTTCTGCTGCGTTGAGCATGCTGTGGCCGGGAACCGACTTGCCGATCGACAATAAATCGTAAAGCAACATACCGGCTTTGACTTTCCACTTGCTGCGCCGACTTTCCGCAAAGACGGGCACATAAAATGGAAATGGCTCCACTAGATGAGACGCCGTCTTCAGAAGCTGCTCACGTTCAGCCAGCGATTCATAGACCAGCCCTAGTTCAGCATGCTCCAAATAACGCAGGCCGCCGTGAATTAGTCGAGTAGCTGCCGCACTGGTGCCGCAGCACAGATCGTCACGCTCGATGATCAATACTGACAAACCACTTAATACCGCTTCGCGTGCGATCGCTGCACCGTTAATGCCGCCGCCGATGACAATCACGTCGTATTGAGCCGCTTCAGAAGACATGGATTCGCCGCTGAACCTCGAGACTTACGGTAATGGCCCGAACTGAAGTGGCGCTTTCGACTTAGCTCGGACGCGTTTGACCAGTGCCGCGAACGAGATATTTGTAACTGGTCAGCTCCGCGGCGCCCACCGGGCCCCGCGCGTGGATCTTGCCAGTTGCAATGCCAATTTCGGCACCCATGCCGAACTCACCGCCGTCAGCAAACTGAGTCGACGCATTGCGCATCAATATTGCACTATCGAGCTCAGCGAAAAACCGTTCGGCAGCTTGATCGTCTTCAGCGATTATCGCCTCGGTGTGGCCTGAACCATATTTTCGAATGTGCTGCACAGCTGCATCGATATCATCAACGACACGCACAGCGACTATTGCGTCGAGGAATTCCTTGCCCCAGTCATCACCTTCCGCGGCGCGCACTGATGCCACCAATGCCTGAGTCTGCTCGTCACCCCGGACTTCGCAGCCAGCCTCGATAAGATCGTTCACGATGGGCTGCAGATGTGTCGCAGCGCAGGCCTTGTCGACCAATACCGTCTCGGTTGCGCCGCAAATCCCGGTGCGACGCATTTTCGCATTGACGACAACGCTGCGTGCCATCGCCAAGTCGGCGCTCGCATGGACATAGGTATGACAAATACCCTCCAAATGGCTCATGACCGGCACGCGAGCGTCTTGCTGCACGCGACTGATCAAGCTCTTGCCGCCGCGGGGCACGATGACATCGACGAATTCACGCATATCGCGCAACAGGATACCCACCGCCTCACGGTCTTGAGTCGGTACCATCTGCACCGCAGCTTCCGGCAAGCCCGCTGCTGCCAGCGCGCGCACGATGCAGTGGCCAATTGCTGCGCTTGAGCGAGCGCTTTCGGTTCCACCACGCAGAATCGCTGCATTACCACTTTTCAAACACAGCGCACCGGCATCGGCCGTGACGTTTGGCCGGCTCTCATAAATGATACCGATAACGCCCAGCGGCACTCGTACACGTTCGATATGTAATCCGTTCGGACGCTCCCACTGTGCAAGCACAGTACCGATCGGGTCTTCGAGCTCGGCGATTGCCTCAACACCTGCAGCCATCGACGCGATGCGCGCTGCATTGAGTTCGAGTCGGTCGAGCATGGCACCACCGAGGCCACGCTCGCGTGCCGCAGCCATATCTTGCGCATTGGCATCCAAGATGGTCTGTTTCGATGCGCGGATTTCCGCGGCGATGCCTTTCAGTGCGGCGTTCTTCTGCGCCGTGGTGACGCGCGCCAGAATCCCGGCCGCCTCTCGCGCTGAGCGCCCAAGGGCGCGCATCTGCGCACTAAGATCTAAGCCAATTTCGTTTTTCGCGGTGCTCATTGCGTCTCACCCATTGTTTTCAGGGCCATATCATCACGGTGGATGATCTCATCTCGGCCACGATAGCCCAAAGCCGCCTCAATTTCGCCGCTCTGCAAACCAATGATCCGAATCGCCTCCTGGGATCCATAAGCCGTAAGGCCGCAGCCCAGTGCGACACCGTCTGCACGCTCGATGCGCACGGCATCGCCACGATCGAACTCGCCCGTGATTGCGGTGACGCCAGCCGGGAGCAAGCTCCGGCCCCGACTCAGCGCGCGCGCCGCGCCCGCATCGACGATTACGCGGCCTTTCGGCTGCAGCGTGCCCGCTATCCATTGTTTGCGGGCGGCCCGCGGAGAAGCAGATGCAAGAAACCAGGTTGCCTTTGCGCCGTTCTCCAACGCCGTCAATGGATTCATCACATGGCCATTGGTAATGACCATGCGGCAGCCCGCATCCACTGCGATACGGGCCGCATCGAGCTTGGTGCGCATGCCGCCGGAACCGTGGGCGGTCCCGGGACCACCGGCCATCGCCCAGTGTGCGCTGGTCAGCTCCGTGACAACCGGAATGTGCTCCGCCTGTTGATTCGTCTGCGGGTTCGCAGAAAACAAACCATCGACATCAGACAACAGCACCAGACAATCGGCACTGATCATTTGTGCCACGCGCGCTGCTAATCGATCGTTGTCGCCGTATCGCAGCTCCTGCGTCGCTACTGTGTCATTTTCGTTCACAACCGGCACAGCGCCGCGCTTCAACAGATTAAGTAATGTTCTGCTTGCATTCAGATAGTTGCGGCGGATCTCGCTGTCTGACAGCGTCAGCAATACCTGCGCAGCAACGACGCCATGGCGATGCAGCAATTCTTGATAGGCGTGGGCCAATACGATCTGCCCGGCCGCGGCTGCGGCTTGACTGTCTTCGAGCCGCGACCGGCCTGGATCGAGCCCCAGACTTCGCAATCCCAATGCGACGGCACCTGAAGACACCAGCACGACTTCCATGCCCTGGGCGCGCAGGCGGATGACATCATCACAAAGGGCGGTGAGCCAAATTCGGTCGAAATCGCCGGTTTGTGCATCGACAAACAGGCTGGACCCGATCTTTACGACCAGGCGTTCTACGCCGCTCAGCAAACTCCGAGAATCAGGCTCCGTGATTTCGTTTATTTCGCCCATGCGCGACTGGATCCTGCAAACCCTAGGCCTGCTGAAGTATCGGCGCGCCGCGCGCAACGGCCATTGCCCCGCTTCGAACCACCGCAGTTACCGTGCCAATCGAGCCGAGCTTGAGTATCAAGCGGTCGATTTCCTGGCTGCCGCCGACAAACTCGACGGTGTAGTGATCTTCTCGGTCGTCAAGAACTCTGGCCCTCAATTCGGTGAGCTTTTCCATCGCGGCACTGTCGGCACTGCGCACCTTGCACATCATCAATTCGCGCTCAATGTGGTCTTCACCGGTCATATCCGAGATATCCACAACATCCACCAGCTTGCCAAGCTGCTTGGAGATTTGATCGATAACCTCTTCGGAGCCGGTTGTTACCAGCGTTAAGCGGGATAGATCCGGATCCGTGGTCGGCGCTACGTTCAGGCTTTCGATGTTGTATCCGCGAGACGAAAACAAGTTGGAGACGCGAGTCAGCGCTCCAGCCTCATTTTGGAGAAGGATAGATATTATGTGTCGCATTCAAGCGTGCTCAAGCAGGCAGCAAAGGCGTTGCATGTTGGCGCAGAACAACGCCTATTGCAATGCAAAACAATTTCGTCAACACTGCCACGCTACACAGCGAAAAACTTATGCTCATGGAGCTCATCGCCCACGAACTCGAAGCTACCGGTACCCAGAAAATAGCACATCCGCTCGCCGGCAAGACCCTGACCGGCGCCGACACGATAGTGCAGGTCCTCGCCGACGAAGGCGTAGACACCATTTTTGGCTACAGCGGCGGCGCAATTTTACCGACGTACGACGCGGTTTTTCGCTTCAACAGCGAAAACCAGCGCGACGGCGTCGAACCGATGCCGTTGATCGTGCCTGCAAACGAACAAGGCGCAGGGTTCATGGCCGCCGGCTACGCCCGTGCCAGCGGTAAGGTCGGCGTTGTTATGGTCACGTCGGGACCGGGCGCCACCAATTGCGTTACTCCGGTGCGCGACTGCGCAGCCGATTCCATACCCATTGTCGTCATATGCGGTCAGGTGCCCACGGCGGCTATCGGTACGGACGCGTTCCAGGAAGCGCCCGTCACCAGCATCATGGGCTCCGTCGCCAAACATGTTTTTTTGGTAACCGATCCGCTGCAACTGGAAGTCACCGTGCGAACGGCGTTTGAAATTGCGCGTACCGGGCGTCCGGGCCCAGTTGTAATCGATATACCCAAGGACATTCAAAACTGGTCTGGCCCCTATCGCGGTGAGGGCCTGATGCCAATCAGAGGCTATCGCAAGCGGCTGGTCAGCATTCAAGAAAACGCGCTCAGCGACGCGAAATGCCAGAGCTTTTTCGACCTGCTTGGTGCGGCCAAGCGACCGCTCATCTATGCCGGCGGTGGCGTTATCAATGCGGGCGCGAGCGAGGCTTTACGCTCATTGGCCATCGAATTCGGCATTCCTGTGACCACCACGCTGATGGGTCTTGGCTGTTTCGATACAACTCATCCTCTCGCTTTACATATGTTGGGCATGCACGGCCTTGCCAGCGCGAATTTTGCGGTTGACGACTGCGATTTTCTCATCGCAGTGGGCGCGCGCTTCGACGATCGGGTTGCAGGCAACCCGAGTAAATTTGCGCCCAGTGCAAAACAGGTTGCTCATTTCGACATCGACCCGTCCGAGATTCACAAGGTAAAGCCTGCTGACTGGCACCATGTCGGCTTGCTGGCCGAGAGTCTGGAGCAACTGCTGAGCTATGCGCACAAGCAAAAACTCAGTAGTGACTTTGCGCAGTGGCACCGTGAAATTGCGGAGCTGAAACGCACCTATGGCCTGAACTACGACCGTGACAGCGAGGCGATTCAGCCTTACTACGTGATCGAAACAATGAACAAGATCACGAAGGGCGAAGCGATCGTTTCCACCGGCGTAGGGCAACACCAGATGTGGGCCGCCCAGTACTGCGATTTTCGTGAACCGCGGCTCTGGATGACGTCTGGCAGCATGGGCACGATGGGTTTTGGCTTGCCGGCTGCCATCGGCGCGCAGTTTGCCCGTCCGAACAAGCTCGTCATCGACATCGATGGCGACGCCAGCATTCGCATGAATCTCGGCGAACTCGAAACGGCCACTACTTACGGCCTGCCGATCAAAGTGATCGTGCTGAACAACTTCGGCGACGGCATGGTCATGCAGTGGCAGCGACTGTTTCATATGGGCCGCCTGTCTGGGAGCGACAAATCTCTGCGCAAGAAGAACTTCATCAAGGCCGCAGAAGCGGACGGGTTCGAATACGCGAAGCGACTGGATACTAAAGCGGACGTACCCCGCGTTCTCGAAGAGTTTCTGGCTTTTCCTGGACCAGCATTCCTAGAGGTCATCATAGATCCGGAAGCCAATGTCTATCCGATGGTCGGTCCAGGTCTCCCGTACCGAGAAATCGTAAC
Source organism: Rhodospirillales bacterium (assembly GCA_024640665.1). Taxonomy (GTDB): domain Bacteria; phylum Pseudomonadota; class Gammaproteobacteria; order Steroidobacterales; family Rariloculaceae; genus JAHEEO01. The sequence continues at coordinate 10,054 of JAHEEO010000090.1, forward strand.
GGGTAAATTCATTGCGAATCGTTACGATACGACGGAACGAACCGACCCCGACTCGTCAGAAATGTTCTGATCCGATAGCTACCTAATTATCAAGATATTCGACAAGCACTGCATAGATGGACTGAGTCAGCAGGCTAAGGTCGTCGCTACGCATGGTCAGCGCAGGCATTAGGTACACGGTCTTGCCGAAGGGGCGAATCCAAACGCCACAATCCACGAACATGCGCCGGAGCTTGGCAAGGTTCGGCGCGCGCGCCAGTTCTACGACGCCAATGCCCCCCATGACCCGCACGTCGGCAACTCCGGGCAAGTGCCCACATTTCGCAAGCTCAGCCTGCAGTTGATTCTCTATGGCCGCGACCTGCGCAAGACGTGGCTCTGACTCGAACAAATCCAGCGACGCATTCGCCGCTGCGCAAGCCAACGGATTGCCGCAGTAGGTGGGTCCGTGCATCAAAGCCGATTCGAAATCATCACTTAGAAATGCCTCAAATACGTGCCGCCGTGCAACCGTAACTGCAAGAGGCAAGGTGCCGCCGGTGAGCGCCTTCGACAAAGTAATGATGTCTGGGGTTACAGCAGCCTGCTCACAGGCAAACATTGAGCCGGTACGACCGAAGCCTGTGGCAATCTCGTCGAACACAACGAGCAGGTTATGGCGACGCGCAAGCTCTGCCATGCGCCTGAGGGACTCTGGAGAATGAAACACAAAGCCTCCGGCGGCCTGCACCAGGGGCTCGACGATTACGGCCGCCAGTGTTCTCGCGTTTTCGGCCAAATACTCGTCCAGCTCGCCTAACTGCTGCGCGGTGTCCGGAAACTCACGATTCACTTGAGGCAGTAAAGCGCCGGTAAATTTGCTGTGCATGCCCTCCGCGGGATCGCAGATCGACATCGCGCCCAATGAGTCGCCGTGGTAAGCGCTGTGAAAACTCAGGAATTGGCGTTTTGCTCCGACGCCTGTATTCAGCCAATACTGCAAAGCCATCTTCATTGCGACTTCAACCGCGATCGACCCTGACTCGGAATAGAAGCAATAATCGAGATCGCCCGGAAGTTTCGCAGATAGGCGTTCGGTCAGGCGTTCGACCGGCTCATGCACCAATCCGCCAAGCATGATATGGGGCATGGCGCTGAGCTGCTGGCTAACCGCTGCAGCAATGTGTGGGTGATTGTAACCATGACAAGCAGTCCACCAAGAAGCGATGCCGTCTACAAGCGCTCGACCATCGTCCAAGTAAATCCTCGTTCCAGATGTACGCACTGCGCGTAACGAATCGGGCACAGTCTTCATCTGAGCGTAGGGCAACCAAAGTTT
>JAHEEO010000277.1 GCA_024640665.1 Rhodospirillales bacterium
TCTAAGAGAGAACGCTCGCGAACCGCTGCAAACGCCTTGTATCCCATAATGGAAAATGCCCAGAACATCAGCACAAAGCAGGACTCCTGCTCAAAATCGCGAATCAGCACCCAAACCGAGCGCTCCGGCGTGTACGTCGTATCCTGCTGCATTTGCAGTGCTTGATCTGCAAGAATTTCTGCCGCCTTCGGCCGTACCATCGTCACGTAAAACGCGTGAACCAAAATCACACAGATGATCAATGCGAATACTTGATATAAGAATTCGTTTTGAAACGTTCGCTTCATATCACCTTACTCCAGCACCGTCGCTTAGATATCAACCGGAAAAACCAATTCCTCATCTGCTTCCACTTCTTCTGAAGGAATAAACACATCATCTGACACAGGCGGTAGCTCAGCACTATCCTGCGTCTGATCGGGCGCCGGCGGTGCTTGTGTGTCTTGAGCCAAAACAGACACACTCAGCAGCCAGCCTAACACTGTAAAAATACTAAGAATCTTCATTGCTCGCTTTCCAGCCCCGACTAATTCAGGTTTCTCGCAATACGAAAGCCCAAGTCGTCCCGTGCATTACCGCTATAGTTTCTCGATGCGATTCGCAGATCCGTCAAAGTTGCACTGCGCCAACTAGAGCCCCTAACGACATGGTACACACCCGACTCCGGTCCGAGCGGATCTTCGGTTTGCGCCTGCGCAGCCACTAAATCAAGCGAATAGAAATCGTGTACCCACTCCGCAACGTTACCGCCCAAATCATAAAAACCGCGATCTACCGAAAAACTTGCAACCGGCGCCGTCACTACGAAGTCGTCATTGTAGGTATACAGACTGGTTGGCAGCAGATTAGCAGCGGCGATGTCGGCATAGTTGCCGGTGCGATCCGGTGGCGATACAGCAGCGGGATCGGCACTCCATGGAAACACCAAAGGCGATTCTTGAGCATGGAATCTAGCGGCCCAAGCCCACTCTGCTTCGGTCGGCAGACGATAACCGCTGCGAAATGGCACAACAGCAACCCAACCGTTTGGCCCTTCTTGGTAAACAGGCTGGAGGCCATCACGGATGCTGAGCCAGTTCAGGTACTGCGCCACATCTTGCCAACTGACGTTTACAACTGGCTGCGAATCATCGTTGAGTGAATGCTCCATTATTGCGCCGGAGTCGTGCTCGGGGCGAAAAGCCCGAAACTGAGCATTTGTCACTTCGGTTGTGCCAAGGTAGAACGCTTTTGTCACTTTGACCGGCCGTAGAATCTCGTTCGACCTTCGCCCCTGCTCACGCCGCGACGAACCCATTGTGAACTCGCCAGCAGGCAAGACCCGCAATTCTTGTCCAAGGGATGTTCTGACTACGCGCTCATAACCGTCACCCGTCAGACTGTTCAGCGGCTCGAGCAAGAAATCGAGCGTCTGCGCGAATCCTGCACGCGGCGTGAGATCTTGGGATTTGATCGCGTAACCGTCGAGCCGAATTTCAATCTCGTGCGGTACAGCAGAAAGCGATAAGTTTGCCGGCGTGTTATCTGCCAGTTCGCCGTCTATCCAAACTTCAGCGTTTTCTGGTTCGCTCGAGATGCTGACATCGCCAAACAATTCACGCAGCTCAAGACTTACCGTGCGCCCGCTGTCTGCTGCAATAGACAGTTCCGTTGTCGCGGCTTCAAAGCCAGGCTTCGTCGCGACAATGGTATGGACGCGCCCCGGCCGCAGTCTCAAATTCAGGGGCGTCGTGCCTTCATATTCACCATTGACACTAACAGCAACATTCGGCGTATTGCTGACCAGGCGCACGCGGCCATCCGCCTCTTCTAATATGATCGGCGGCAGAGACTGTGGCTCACCCGCGACGACTGCCAACGATTCTCGCCAAGCGTTGTAACCAGGTAAGCGCACTTCAAGCGAATAATCGCCTTCCACCAGCTCAAGACTGAGCGGCGCCTGACCGAACACAGCATCGTCAACCAGCACATCTGCTCCGACTGGCTCGGTAACGAGATCGACAGGCGCCCAGTTTTGCCGCAAAACAACATTGAAGTCCTGCCGAACAAGACCACCTTCAATGTTCACTGCCAATGTTTCAGGGAAGTAGCGGTCGTTGGAGAAGACCAACTCGTGCTCACCTGGAACGAGCTCGAAATCTTCAATAGGCGCAGAACCCACGGGCCGGCCATCAATGGAAACACTAACATCCTGCGCCGGTTCACTGGTAATGCTGACAATTCCCGGCAGCTTCACGAAATTCAGCGCAACACTTTGACTGGCTGCAGAACCAACCGCCACCTCAGTATTAAGGGAATAGTAACCGTCAAGCTCTGCGCGAATCCTGTGCCTGCCAGCGCGCAGCATGTATCGATCACCCATGCGGAACTTGAACAAAGTCGACGGCAAAGACACTTGATTGGCTTGGTCCTCGAACACGAACTCCACCGATTTCGCCGTAAACGCAAACCAGCCAAGCAAGGCTAAAACAAGAAACGCAATAGCAGTCGCAATGCTCGTCGGCGAAAAGGTAAATATTGACTTGTGCACCGATTCCTTATTGAGATCGCGAAAGCTAATCGGCTTGATCGCTATTCCTTCATCAACACTGGAATCGTCTGCTGCGCTGGACTCATCCGCACGGACCGCTGCGCTAACCGCTGCGGCTGCGCGAACTGTGACGCGCAAGAGTCCGCCACCGTGGCGACAAACCAGGCGTGCGCCATCAATGACGACTTCATCCCCGTCATCGATTCGCTGCGAACCGCGCAGTGACACGCCGTTAATCTCCACGTTCGACGACTGCTTGCCCGACTGCACAAAGTAAGCTCCGTCGAGCAAACCGATTTGCACTTCCGACGGCGTGCCGTCAACGAAAACATCGCTATCAGCGCGCCCACCAATGGACACAGGCATGTCGGCGGTCGAAAATCGATGCGTCGTGCCTCTCGCGCCGATGACAATGAGTTTTTCGTTTGAGTCGCTCATGGTTAATCTCAGATGGGTTCCACACAAATCACGTCCACCGGATCGAGTTCGCGACCTGGCAAAACGGTGAACGATTTTCGGACATCGCGATATCCGTTGCGACTGCCTACCGCCGTGTAATTTCCGGGTCGTAGCTCGATCTGCGTCGCCGTAAAAGTACCAATGGTTCCGACTCTGTAAACCGTAACATTCGTAAGCCCGTCAGACACGAACTGCACTGGCAGCGGCGCCGTGGCGGCGGCGATAAGCCGATCGAGATCGGCCAGTTGCT
>JAHEEO010000091.1 GCA_024640665.1 Rhodospirillales bacterium
TTCTCGCAGTACTGCCTGAGCAAGCACCGTGGCTGTGGTCGTACCGTCACCGGCCGCGTCTGACGTTTGCGAGGCCACTTCCTTGACCATCTGCACGCCCATGTTTTCGAACTTGTCTTCGAGTTCTATTTCTTTGGCAACTGAAACGCCGTCTTTCGTGACGGTTGGCGCACCAAATGCCTTCTCGAGTACTACGTTACGTCCCTTCGGACCCAATGTAACTTTGACCGCATTGGCCAAAACGTTGACGCCGCGAAACATCGCTTGCCGCGCATCGTCGGAAAATCTGACTTCTTTAGGAGTCCCCATGACTGTGTCTCCGTCCTATTACTTTAAAAAATTCGGTTGGTGGAAATAGCAATTACTTGCCTTCGACGACGGCCATGACGTCTTCTTCACGCATGACCAGTAGCTCTTCGCCATCCACTTTGACTTCGGTGCCCGAGTACTTTCCAAACAGCACTTTGTCGCCTTTCTTTAGGTCCAGCTTGCGAACTTCGCCGTTTTCCAGAATTTTGCCGTGGCCTACGGCCACAACGACGCCCTGGATGGGCTTTTCTGTAGCCGAGTCAGGAATGACAATACCGCCCGGGGAGGTACGCTCTTCCTCTGTGCGTCGAACAACGACGCGATCGTGCAAAGGACGAATCTTCATCGATTAGTCTCCGTTAGTTTTGTTAAATCGAAAATCCAAATGCCAGGCTTTTTGTTAGCACTCGGCTTAGGTGAGTGCTAATGATAGTGATGAATCCGCCAATTTCAAGACTTTGCGACCGTAGTCATGACATTTCGCTGAAACCGGCGCTATCCTTCGCGGGCCTGATCCGATAGCCGGGGTGGACTCCAATATGTTGCTGGTGTTGACAACTTGCGAATCCGCTGCGGTGGCCAGCAAGCTTGCCGAGGCACTGGTGGAGCAGCGGCTGGCGGCCTGCGTCAACGCCATTGACGGCATTGCTGCGACTTATCGGTGGCAGAATCAGCTCGAGCAGGGCACGGAGACGTTGCTGCTGATCAAGACCACGGTGAACAGGTATGCCGACGTGGAGGCGCTGATATTGGCAATGTCGAGCTATGAACTACCGGAGATCATCGCAGTCCCAGTAAAACAAGGTCTTGCGGCATACTTGGATTGGGTGGCTGATGCCGTGCAAACAAACACGGTCAAAGCCGAAGAGGCTTAGCAAAATGCAGCGCAAAGCAGGAAATGTGACAGAAACGGCGTCTATCCTGGGCACAAAGAGTTTGAGGTCGATCGAATGAACAATCGTTTCTTAGCGGCAATCTGCGCAATATTCGTGATTCTGAGCCTCAGGCTGGCCGAGGCGCAGGAGCCAGAGATCCTGCGACCAGAGGCGGCATTCCCTTACGACGTCTCAGCCGATGACGGGTCAGTCACGCTCAGCTTCTCTATTCCAGACGGTTATTACCTGTACCGCGAGCGATTCGGGTTTGCGAGCAACACCGCCGCCGTCAACATCGCAGCGCCAAAGTTTCCAGTCGGCGAAATGCACGAAGACGAGTTCTTCGGCCGCCAGGAAATCTACCGGGGCCGATTCGACATCGATATTCCCTATACGCGCACAGCAGCCGCAAGCGCGATTGAACTCGGCATCAAGTTGCAGGGATGCGCAGACTTCGGCTTGTGCTATCCACCGCAGGACTGGGCCGCGGTCATTGACTTGCCCGCCGGCCCAGCCGCGGCTGGCGGCACGACCGAACTAACTGGCTTGTCCGGTAATTCAGCCAGCAGCTTTGTCCTGGAAGCCGGAGGCGGCGACCCGCTGCCGCCGGAACAGGCATTCGATATGAATGCCCGCTTCGACAGTGCAAACGAACTGACCGTCGCATGGCAAATCCAGCCCGGGTACTACTTGTACCGCGACAAATTCGAATTTTTCGTTGACGGCGATATCCAGCTCGGCACGGCAAACTTACCGAACGGCGTCGAGCATACGGATCAAAATTTCGGCGATGTGGAAGTCTTTTACGACTACGTCGAGGCAAAGATCCCATTTTCCCGCGCCAGTCCCAGTGAAATGCCAGTCAGCATTCAAGCGGGTTTCCAAGGCTGCAAAGACAACAGCATTTGCTATCCACCCATGACCCGTACCATGGCATTAACGCTGCCCGCCTCCGCAGAATTTGCCAACAGTGGCACGGCGAACGCGGCGGCCAACGATTCGCCGGTTCAGATCTCAGAACAGGATTTTCTTGCCAACGTCATCACGTCGGATTCGATGTGGGCAGTACTCGGCACCTTCTATTTACTCGGCCTCGGGCTTTCTCTAACGCCCTGCGTGCTGCCGATGATTCCCATCCTTTCGAGCATCATTACCGCGAACGGCAATGTGACCCCGACCAAAGGCTTTGCGCTGTCCTTCTCATACGTGATGGGAATGGCAGTCACCTATACCGTCGCCGGTGCGCTGGCGGCCATGGCCGGCGGACAGATCCAGGCGATGTTCCAGCAGCCGTGGATCATCTCGCTGTTTGCAGCAATGTTTGTTTTCCTCGCCTTAGGCATGTTCGGCATGTATGAACTGCAGATGCCATCAGCAATCCAATCGCGGGTCTCTGCCCTTGCGAACAAACAAAAAGGCGGCACTTTCCTTGGCACTGCACTAATTGGTGCTCTATCAGCACTGATAGTGACCGCTTGTGTTGCACCGCCTTTGATTGCCACGCTGGCAGTGATGGGGCAAAGCGGCGACGTAGTTCGCGGTGCCTCTGCCTTGTTCGCGCTGAGCATGGGCATGGGCTCTCCTTTGCTGATCGTTGGCGCATCGGCAGGAACGCTGTTACCCAAAGCCGGCCCCTGGATGAACACAGTGAAAGCCGCGTTCGGCGTAATGATGATCGGTGTTGCCATTTGGATGCTCGATCGCATCCTGCCAGGCACGACTATTTTACTTTTGTGGGCGCTACTGGTGTTCTTGTCTGGCGTCTTCCTCGGTGCATTCGATGCATTGCCCGAAACCGCAGGTCCGGGCAAACGCTTTGCGAAAGGTGTCGGCGTTTTGGCCTGTCTTTATGGCGCGTTGATGCTGATAGGCGCAACACTGGGAGGCGAGAATCCACTGCGGCCTATTCCGCAGTCGATGTTCTCCGGCGGCGGCACGATGGCGGCCCCTGAGCAGCTCGAATTCCGCGCCGTTGAAACAGTAGCGGAACTTGAATCTGCCCTCAGCGAGGCGCGCAGCGCCCGGCAACCCGTGATGATAGACTTCACGGCAGAATGGTGCGTTTCCTGCAAAGAGATGGAGGAATACACTTTTCCCGACCCCGGCGTGGTTGCCGCGCTCAAACCCTTCTTACTGCTGCGCGCAGATGTAACGGCGAACAACGATGACGATCAAGCGCTGCTTGACTATTTCAACAGCTACGGCCCGCCGACTATCGCATTTTTCGATGCGGGCGGAGGCGTGCAAAACCCATACAAATTGGTCGGCTATGTACCAGCTGAGAAGTTTGCGGAACACGTTGGGCGCGTTGCTGCTCTGTAAGACCGCCAGCACATTCTCCGCGGCCGCATGACGCGCCGCACGCCGAATCCGCTGCTTGCAACGGCACTCTTGAGTATCGTGGCCATTGCCGTCTACCTGGGTTTGCGCGGCCTGTCAGCGCCGGCCCCCAATGCGCCGCCGGCTGCTACCGGCGCAACAATGCCGCCGACGCTGGTGGAAACACTGCCGGATTTCGAACTCGAGAACCTCGATGGCATGCCGGTTTCCATTCAAAGCTGGCCCGGCAAGCCGTTAATCGTCAATTTTTGGGCAACTTGGTGCGCGCCATGCCTAAGGGAAATCCCAATGCTCAAGGCCTACCAGAGCGACCACCCGAGCGTGCAGGTCGTCGGAATCGCCATAGACAGAGTCGAACCTGTCAGAGCCTTCGCCGAAGACATGCAGTTCAACTATCCGGTGTTGGCGGGCCCGGCAGCCATGGATGCCGCTGGCGCGTTCGGCGTGGACTACGTGGCTTTGCCGTTGACGATATTCGTCGGCAGTGACGCTCGTGTGCTCAGCGCGCATATGGGCGAATTGCACGCCGAACACTTAGAAAACTTAACCAGCGTTCTCGAAGCGCTGGAAGCCGGCTCCATGAACAACGATGAAGCTCGTGCACGGCTCGACATGCGCATGTAGAACAAAGCGGCTGCACAGTAGCTGCCAATGCCACCCATAAGAAAAATCTGCCAAGTTGCAGCCATTTGCAGCGAAAATAGGTAAACTCGCGCAAATTTGTATGGAAATAGCGATGGCAGAGCTACTCCTTCTGAACGGACCCAATCTCAATTTGCTCGGCACCCGTGAGCCGGAGATCTATGGGCACGACACGCTGGCAAGCATCGAGTCCCGGCTCGCCGCACAGGCCAAAGACCTCGGGCACGAGCTTGTAGCTTTTCAAAGCAACGCCGAACACGCATTGATTGATCGCCTGCACGCCGCGCGTGGCCAGGCAGATTTCGTCCTGTTCAATCCTGGCGCATTTACACACACCAGTGTCGCGCTTCGAGATGCGTTTTTGAGCGTTGCGATACCGTTCATCGAACTTCACTTGTCGAATGTCGCAGCACGCGAAGCGTTTCGACAGACCTCGTATTTTTCCGACATCGCGGTGGGCTCGATTACGGGCTTTGGCGTCACCAGCTATGAACTGGCGTTAACCGCGGCGCACCGTCACCTTTCAAGACAGGAAAGCTAATGGACATTCGCAAAGTCAAAAAACTCATCGAGTTGCTGGAAGAGTCCGGCATCGCTGAGATCGAAATCTCAGAAGGCGAAGAATCGGTTCGTATCAGTCGCTATCCACAGGGCGGCTTTCCAACTGTGACGATGGCGCCCGCCGGGCCAGCGCCCGTTGCGATGCAACCCGCAGCAGCGGCCGGCCAACCAGCCAGCGCACCCGAAGTGCCAGAAGCGCCACCCAGCGGCACTCGCATTGAAGCACCGATGGTAGGCACTTACTATGGGTCGCCGAGCCCCGGCTCGAAGCCGTTTGTAGAAGTCGGCACTGTCGTCAACGAAGGCGACACACTATGCATCATCGAAGCGATGAAGATGATGAACCAAATTGAAGCCGAAGTGAGCGGCCGCATAACCAGCGTTCTGGCGGAAAATGGCGATCCGGTCGAATTTGGCCAAGCGCTGTTCATCATCGAGTAGTCGCAGACAATGCTCGACAAGATTCTGATCGCAAATCGGGGGGAGATCGCGCTGCGAATATTGCGCGCCTGCCGCGAACTTGGCATCAAAACTGTTGCGGTACACTCGACGGCAGATGGCGGCCTTAAACACGTGTTGCTGGCTGACGAAACGGTGTGTATTGGCCCGCCGCAATCCAGTGACAGCTACCTAAACATGCCCGCACTGATCGCAGCCGCAGAAGTGACGGACTCCGTCGCAATCCATCCTGGTTATGGCTTCTTGTCAGAGAACGCGGATTTTGCCGAGATCGTCGAAGCAAGCGGGTTCGTATTCATCGGCCCGAAAGCCGAAACCATTCGCCTCATGGGCGACAAAGTATCTGCCATTCGAGCAATGAAGACGGCCGGCGTTCCCTGCGTTCCGGGATCCGACGGGCCACTGGACGACGACACTCAACGCAATGCACGCATTGCACGCGAGATTGGCTACCCGGTAATCATTAAAGCATCCGGCGGCGGGGGCGGGCGCGGCATGCGCGTTGTCCACAGTGAGGCCGCGCTGTTCAACGCGATCTCGGTCACGAAAACCGAAGCAGCGTCAGCCTTTGGCAACGACCAGGTCTATATGGAGAAATTCCTGGAACGGCCTCGGCACATCGAGTTCCAGGTACTCGCCGACAATCATGGCAACGCCGTGCACCTGGGCGAACGCGACTGCTCGATGCAACGCCGCCACCAGAAGGTCGTCGAAGAAGCGCCCGCGCCCGGCATAACGGCAAAACAGCGCGAGCGCATGGGCAAGCGTTGCGTGGAAGCCTGCCACCGCATCGGCTATCGCGGCGCCGGGACGTTCGAGTTCTTGTACCAGGACAATGAATTCTATTTCATTGAAATGAATACGCGTGTCCAAGTCGAGCATCCGGTAACTGAGATGATTACAGATATCGACATTGTGAAGATGCAATTGAAAATAGCCGCTGGTGAAGCCTTGCCATTCTCTCAATCCGACATCGAAATACGCGGACACGCGATCGAATGTCGTATCAATGCCGAAGACCCGCGGACATTTATGCCGTCACCGGGCACCGTTACACAATGGCATGCGCCTGGCGGACCAGGCATTCGTGTCGACAGCCACTTGTATAGCGGCTATGCCGTTCCACCATACTACGACTCACTGCTCGGCAAACTCATTGCACATGGCGATTCGCGCGAAACGGCAGTAGCGCGCATGAACATGGCACTCCAAGAAATCGTTGTCGAGGGCGTCCGTACAAACATACCGCTGCACCAGGAAATTTTCATGCATTCCGCTTTTCGCGCAGGTGGTACTGACATTCATTATTTAGAAAAGCGCCTCGGTCTCAAGTAAGCGGGCTAAATAGAGTGGACTGGCAACAAATATCGGTAAGTTTGGACCGAGAGGATGTTGCGCAGGCTGAAGCCCTGCTTAGCTTATCCGGCGCCGTCGCACTGACATTTGATGATGCGGCTGATTCGCCTTTGTTCGAGCCTGCAATCGGCACCACCCCACTTTGGCCAACAGTAACCGTGCAGGCCTTGATCCCACAGCATCTGGATGCGATGCGGGTTGCCCGCCTGCTGGAGCATGCCGTGCCTACGCTGTCTGAACTCAGCATTCGCGAAATTCGGCATGCGGATTGGGAGCAAGGATTACAGCAAAATGTTGCGGCAAAGCGCATCGCCGCCAATTTACAGATAGTGCCCGCGCAGTGGAGCGGCGCCTCGAGCGAGGCGGAATTGGTACGTCTGAACATGGGCTTGGCGTTCGGCACTGGCAGACACCCGACCACCACTTTATGCCTCGAGTGGCTCGCCGCGAACCCGCCAACCGGCGCTCGGGTTTATGACTTTGGCTGTGGTTCGGGCGTGCTTGTCATCGCCGCGCTCAAGCTGGGCGCAGCGTATGCATATGCCAGCGACTTGGATCCGCAGGCCCTTTCAGCAACACTGAGCAACGCGGCGCTTAACAGTGTCGGCGATTTGATTTGGACTGGCACGCCTGACGCGCTGCCAAAAGTCGCGCTAGATCTCGTGGTTGCAAACATTCTGGCCGGCACGCTTATCGAGTCCGCCACCGCACTAGCCGGCACACTCAAACCAGGCGCCAAACTAGTCTTAAGCGGCATTCTTACCGAACAACGCGAATCGATCCAAGGGGCTTATGCAGAGGAGTTCGAACAATTCGAGCACAGTGATCTGGACGGCTGGACATGCATATCTGCCATTCGATCACAGTGAATCTATCCAGATTTGGCTAGAATCACGCCGAACAGGACTAATCGAAAGATGCTGACGACACGCTGCCCAGATTGCCAAACGGTGTTTCGAATCACCGCGGCTGCATTGCACAAGGCCGACGGGCAGGTACGCTGTGGGCAATGCGCGACTGTATTTAGCGCGTTCGACAGCCTGATGGACACGCTGACGGACCTGCCGGACGAACTGGTCAACGCTACGTATACCAACGCAGAGATGGGCGCGATTTCCGAGGCGGAGACGCTCGATCCGGCTCCGATCTCCGAACAACAAGTGGATGAAGTCCTCGAAACCGCCGCGGACGTCCCTCCTGCGCCTTGGATGCTCCTGGAGAGGCCGCCCAAAGCAAAACTTGTTTCACCGTTTTGGGGTATAGCGTCGATGCTCGCTATCGCCGCACTCGCAATCCAAGGCATTCATCATTTCCGCAGCGACCTGGTGAAGTTGCCCTATGTCGGTGGGCCTCTCGATCGCGCGTACGCGCTGCTGGGATCGACAATCGAGCCATCCTGGAATCCGAGTGATTTCACGATTACCGAATGGGTTGCGACTGCCCAGACTGCCGACGCCGACGCGGTTGGCAGCCTGCTGATTTCGGCGGGCATCAAAAATCTTTCCGACGAGCCCAGGCCATATCCATTGCTGCGCCTGAATCTAACAGATAGGTGGGAAGAGTCTATTGGCAGCCGTGTGTTTTATCCCAACGAGTACACGGGCTCCCAGTTGTCTGCTTCTGCGCGCATTCGATCGGGCGCGACAATCGCTGCAAAATTGGAACTTGTCGACCCTGGCCCAAACGCATACGGCTTCGAAGTCGATGTTTGTGTCGAAGCCAACGCGAACAACATTCGCTGCAAATCGGATATCGCATTCGAATGAGCTAGACCGATTCTGGGTGTCGCAGCCTACTCCGAGTTCTCCTGTTTCCATGTTATGATTCTCAGCCCTGATCGGGCACATCTCGCCCATGTGATCAGGGCAAGCGACTAAAAGTCCCATACCCGTTTTTCGGGCCAAAAAGACTTGTCGCGGTGATTTGGGGTTAGTCTGGTTACAGCTGCTTACGTTCAGGGGAGAACGTAGTGAACACGAAAGTCAGCAAGAAAAAGAACAAAGCAAAACAGATAAAGTCCAAAGCGAATAAACCAGAAGATAAATTGGCGCTGCGCAATAAACCGCTATGCGTTTTAGCCGACGAAGCTCTCAATAGATATTTCGACACACTCAACGGCCACCATCCCATCGACCTTCATCAGTTCGTGATGGGCCAGGTTGAGAAACCGCTGCTGGAACGGGTAATGACTTACACCAACGGCAACCAGAGTGTCGCTGCGGAAATCCTTGGGATGAACCGCGGTACACTTCGAAAGAGACTGCAGTGCTACAAACTCTTATAGCTGAACTTTCTCGAGACGCTTGAGGTTATGCGACGTCGAGCACTTCTAAGCGTTTCCAATAAAACCGGACTGGTAGAGTTTGCTCGCGGCCTGATTGGTCTCAATTTCGAATTGATATCTACCGGCGGTACCGCAACAACGCTGCGCGACGCTGGTCTGCCGGTAGTGGATGTGGCTGCTGTTACCGGGTTTCCGGAAATCATGGATGGCAGAGTGAAAACCCTACATCCAAATATTCACGGCGGTTTGCTCGGGCGCACCGGAATAGATGACGATGTTGCACAACGTCACGGAATAGAATTTATCGATCTCGTCGCTGTAAATCTCTATCCGTTTCGCGAAGTAATCGCCAATCCAAATTGTGCAATCGACGATGCGATCGAAAATATCGATATCGGCGGGCCCGCAATGCTTCGCGCTGCGGCGAAAAACCACGCTCGTGTCACGATAGTCGTGGATACTCAGGACTACGATAACGTGCTCGGGACACTGTCGAAAGGCGATGCAACACTCGAGTTCCGGCGCAGACTGGCGGCGAAAGCTTACGCACACACGGCCCAATACGATGCGGCAATCAGCAATTATCTTGCAGCGCAAGACGACGCGCAAAGCGTGACACCGGCAACGCTGCTGATTACCGCAGAACAATCGCTGACACTGAGATATGGCGAAAATCCGCATCAGCAGGCCGCCTTGTATAACCTGCCTGACAGCAAACCAGGCGCGGTAGCCAATGCTGCACAATTGCAGGGTAAGGAACTTTCATACAATAACATTGCCGACGCAGACGCGGCCGTCCAATGCGTCAAGAGCTTCGACGCCTGCGCCTGCGTTATCGTCAAGCACGCAAATCCTTGTGGCGTAGCTATTAGCAACACGCCAGAACACGCCTATCAACTCGCCTACGAGTGCGATTCAACCTCCGCATTTGGAGGAATCATTGCATTCAACAAAACTGTTGATGTTGCAACAGCAAAGGCAATCGTAGGCCAGCAGTTCGCCGAAGTAATTGTCGCACCGAGTTTTGATGCCGCAGCCAGAGAAACACTGAGCAGCAAACCCAATATCCGCGTACTCGAATTGACCAATATCTCACGCCCGGACTCTGTTTTGGAGATCAAGTCCGTCGAGGCGGCGCTGCTTGTGCAGCAGCGCGATGTGGGCATTTGGGACGATATCGAACCGCGGGTTGTAACGCAGCGCGCGCCCTCTGAGCGGGAATTGGCAGACTTACGCTTTGCTTGGACGGTGGCTAAATACGTGAAGTCTAATGCCATCGTTTACGCGGCAAATTTGCGCACCGTAGGCATCGGCGCGGGCCAAATGAGCCGCGTAGACAGCGCAAGAATTGCCGCGTTAAAAGCTGATGAAGCAAAGCTACGACTTACCGATGCCGCAATGGCGTCAGATGCGTTCTTTCCCTTTCGAGATGCTGTGGATGCGGCAGCTGAACGCGGAATTCGCGCTATCGTACAACCCGGCGGGGCCATGCGCGATCAAGAAATCATTGACGCAGCTGATGAACACCGCATCGCAATGGTGTTTACTGGAATGCGCCATTTTCGACACTGAGTACACGTGACAGACCATGAAGATTCTAATTGTTGGCGGCGGTGGACGTGAACACGCATTTGCATGGAAAGCCGCTCAATCTCCGTTAGTCGAACGAGTCTTTGTTGCGCCGGGCAATGCCGGCACGGCCAATGAAGCCCGCGTACAAAACATCGATGTTCGCGCCGACGATCTCGATGGCCTCATTGAATTTGCAAAGCGCGAGAATGTGGAGCTGACGATCGTGGGGCCGGAACAGCCGCTCGTTGCCGGAATAGCAGACCGGTTTTCTGCAGCTGGCCTTGCGTGTTTTGGTCCCAATGCTGACGCTTCACAGCTCGAAGGCTCAAAGACTTTTGCGAAACATTTTTTGGCGCGACATAGCATTCCTACTGCCGCATACGGGAGCTTCACAGACATAGATTCGGCGCGTCGTTTCCTGCGCGGTCATGCGTTGCCTGTTGTCATAAAAGCAGACGGTCTTGCGGCAGGAAAAGGCGTCATCATTGCGCAGACCAGCGAAGAGGCCGACAATGCGCTCGAGCAAATTCTCTCTGCGGGCGTGTTTGGAAAAGCAGGTGCCGCCGTGGTTATCGAAGAGTTTCTCCGCGGGGAAGAAGCCAGCTTTATTGCAATCGTCGACGGCCGTGAAGTCTTGCCGATGGCGACATCACAGGATCACAAAGCCCGCGACGATGGCGACCTGGGCCCAAATACGGGTGGCATGGGCGCATACTCACCTGCGCCAGTCGTTGACGCTGCAATGCACGAAAGAATTATGCGCGAAGTAATGATTCCTACTGTGAATGCTTTGGCGGACGAGGGTTTTTCCTACCGCGGATTTCTATATGCCGGCATCATGATCGATGCACAAGGGCGACCGAATGTACTC
>JAHEEO010000092.1 GCA_024640665.1 Rhodospirillales bacterium
GGAAAGTGGTATGGATACCCGTTTAGCAAAATATGCACTGTTATTCTGCACGCTGGCTGCGTCGGTTCGCCTGAGCGCTCAGCAGGCAACTGAGCCGCCGGTTGATGCCGCTGACTCGCCTGCGCAGCGATCTGCTGTCAGCGCAGCAGAGGCTTCCGCCGCGATAGAGCCTGCTGTCAATGTCTCGGCACGGCCGCAAGATTCCCGCGTCGAACCTGCAGAACCGCGTCCGCGCCCGCAGATTGCGCAAAACGCCTCGCCGCGGGTGTTGGATACGCTCGATCTGGGAACCACGTCAATAACTGGAAATCAGGAATTGCCTAAGGTGCTCTACATCGTGCCTTGGAAGCGTTCGGATTTGGGCGATTTGGTGGGACGACCAGTCAACACGCTATTAGATGAAGCGCTGGCGCCGGTCGATCCGGAAGTTTTTGAACGGCATTTGGACTATTACGAGACCCTCAACGGGGAAACCGAACAGGAGTAATTCAATGGGAGCGTATACCGTCATCGTGCGATTTTTTCAGGAGGGTGGAATCTTCATGTATCCCATCGTTCTGGTACTCGCTCTGGGTCTCGCGATCGCAATCGAGCGTTGGTTGTTCCTAACGACAACCACTGCCAAAAACAAAGTGTTGTGGAATAAGGTTACGCCGTTTTTAAAGTCTGGCAACTATACCGGGGCCATGCAGGCGACCAGTAAGTCGAAAGCACTTATCGCACAGATTATGACCTACGGCCTCAATCGTGTTCGGTCTGCTAGACGTCGTGAAGATGTGGAAGCAGCCATGGAAGAGAGTTTGATGGAGGTCATGCCACGACTCGAAAAACGCACGCATTATCTGGCAACGTTTGCGAATATCGCCACGCTGCTCGGCTTGTTGGGAACCATTATCGGTCTAATCAACGCTTTTACTGCGGTGTCCAACGCCAATCCGGCTGAAAAGGCTGACTTGCTGTCGGCCAGTATCTCCGTTGCGATGAACACCACGGCTTTCGGTTTGATGGTCGCGATTCCGCTGTTGCTGGTGCACACGTTACTGCAGACCAAAACAACGGAGATCGTTGATAGTTTGGAAATGGCTTCAGTGAAATTTCTAAACTCGATCACGGAGAAGCCTGCGGGCGAGGCAGCGCCCTCGCGGTCAGCGGGATAAGTCATGTCATTACGTCGGGGTCGTCGCGAGCGCCATCATGAACAGGCGGAGCTCAACATTACGGCATTTATGAACCTTATGGTGATCTTGGTGCCGTTCTTGTTGATCACTGCTGTGTTCTCGCGCCTCGCAATTCTGGAGCTGAATCTGCCTTCTTCTGAAGCCAGTCTTGCTGAACAGCAGGAGCCTGAGTTTCAGCTGGAGATAACAGTTCGAGATTCCGCGATTGAAGTGGGTGATCGAAACGCGGGTACGCTCAGTCGTATCGCTAATGACGATGCCGGTTACAACTTCGGTGAGTTGTCCGGTTATCTGCAGAAAGTTAAGCAACAGTTTCCCGATAAGGCAAATGCAACTGTACTTCTTGAACAAGATATTCCTTACGAAGTGCTCGTCCAAGTGATGGACACGGTGCGCGTAGTCGAGCGAGTTGATGACTCGCGAGGCTTGGCCGCACGTTATGAGCTCTTCCCAGAAATATCTATCGGCGACGCACCAGCGTTGAACTGATAGGAAGCCTCGATGAAATACGCAGATCGTGCTGCCAGAATGCAACGTCACCACTCGCGCCATAAGCGCGGAGTGTCGCTCAATCTGGTTTCGCTGATGGACATCTTTACGATTCTGGTGTTCTTCTTATTGGTTAACTCCAGCGAAGTGGAAGTATTGCCAAACGCGAAAGACGTGGCCTTGCCGGAGTCGATTGCAGAAACAAAAGCGCGTGAAACGGTTGTGGTTTTGGTAACCAACGAACAGCTGCTTGTCCAAGGTGAAGTAGTTGCCCAGATCGCCGACGTGATCGCCAGTAACCAACTCGTTATACCGGGCTTGAAAGCGGCGCTCGAAAATCAATCAAGTCGAGTGCTGCGAAGCGCCGAAGATGCGAGCGACGAAACGCGTGAAGTCACCATCATGGGTGATAAGGAAATTCCCTATAGCTTGCTGAAGCGGGTGATGGCTACTTGCACTGCAGCAAACTACGGACAACTTTCGCTAGCCGTAATGCAAAAGACTTCTGACGCACAGCTTGAAGCATTTGCTGCGAGCGGCGGTTAGGGGACGGACGATGGCAAGAGTGATTCCGATACATCGTATCTATGATCTTCCTTGGACTGTTGGGGATGAACAAGAAAATCGATTCAGACTCACATTAAAGCGCAGTGCGATTGCGATATTAGGCCTCGCATTCGTCTTGTCTTTTCTGCCTGTCCCGCAGATGGATGCCGATCAGGTGCCTGAAATTCCACCGCGTTTAGCGCGCTTGCTGCTGGAGCAGGCACCGCCGCCCCCGCCGCCCCCTGTTGTTCAGCCGGAGCCCGAGCCGGAACCATTGGTTGAACCAGAACCCGAAGTAGTTGCCGAAACGCCCGTTCCGCAACCCGAGCCGGCGGTCGTGCCAGAGCCTGCGCCGGAACCGGAACCTGAGCCGGCTCCGGTTGACGAAACAGTTGTCGCTAGAGAGCGAGCCAGTGTTGCAGGCCTGCTGCCTTTTGCGGCCGAGTTGCAGGCTTTGCGTGACAATGACGCGACTGATCGACTGAATCAAACGGGAATTGGTGCCGTAGGCGAAACCGAAGTCGTTACGCCGGAGCGATCTCTAATTACATCGAATGCGGGCGCTCGCAGCGGCGGCATCAATACAGCTGCGCTCAGTCGCAGTACCGGGGGATCAGGACTGACTGCGCGTGCTACTACGCAGGTCGACAGTCCGGTAGAAGGATTTGGAGTCGCCGGGGGCGCCGTACAGCGAAGCGGCGACAGTAATCGAGGCTCCCGGAGTCGTGAAGAGATCGAGCGAGTGTTTGATCTGAACAAGGGCGCTATCTATGCGCTCTACAATCGAGCCCTGCGTCAAAACCCGTCCCTTGAGGGGCAGCTGGTCTTGAGACTGACTATCTCACCGGACGGAACTGTCACGTTCTGCGAAGTGGTGTCGTCGGAACTGGGCGATCCAGACCTGGAGTCGAAGCTTGTGCAGCGCGTCATGCTGTTCCAGTTTGAAGCGAAAGATGTCGAGGCGATCACGACGACCAAGCCAATCGACTTCTTCCCCGCATAGAGACGCGCTAAAGCGAATTTCTGTTTCATGCGGTAACACTGCGCAGTGCCGATGACTGAACTACTGCTGGGGCGTCCGGCGGCAAGGATGCCGCCGGCGAGCGCCCAGGGACGGGTCAACAGCGTCCCCAGCAGTAGTTCAGTCATCGGCACTGACCGCCCGCCCCGCAACTGGCTCTCCCAGACGCCGACGCCACCGTGCCGCAAGCGAAGAGTTCCAGAGATTGGGGGCCCCATTGGCACCTTGTGCGTTAAGGACTCGCGCCGACAATCCTCCTCCGACATAATGCGCGGATGAGCACCTCACAAATTCCTCTGCACGAACTGGAAGACTTCGCTTTGGAGCTTGCCCGCTTGGCCGGCAACATCGCACTTGCGAATTTTCGCAAGTCGATCGAGATCTCCAATAAGGACGCCATTGGATTCGACCCTGTAACGAGCGCCGATCATGCGATTGAACAAGTGCTGCGTACGACGATTGTTGAGCGTTACGCCAGCCATGGCATCGTCGGTGAAGAGCAGGGGCGTACCGACAGTCTATCTCCTTACACTTGGTATCTGGACCCAATCGACGGCACTCGGGCCTTTATGATGGGTTCGCCGCTGTGGGGTACATTGATTGGTCTGACGTATGATGACTCACCCCTGTTCGGCTTGATGGTCCAACCCGTTTTGGAAGAAGTATTTCTGGGTACCAGTGATGCAAGTTGGCTTGTTAAGCCCACTAGTCGGCAGCGGCTGAAGATCCGAAATTGTACAAATCTGGCAAACGCCGCGTTGGCAAGTACCCATCCAGATTTATTTGATGCAGACTCGGCCGCTGCTTTCAACACGCTGGCAGCGCAGTGTCTTTTGCATCGATGGGGCGGCGACTGTTACAACTATGCAATGCTGGCAGCCGGTTTCGTTGATCTTGTCGTAGAAGATCAACTCAAAGATTTCGATATCGTGCCGCTGATTCCGATGCTGCAGGGCGCCGGATGCGTCGTGACTGATTGGAGCGGTAAGCCGTCGTTACGAGGCGGAAAAGTGCTGGCTGCTGCAACTCCACAGTTGCATGCTGCGGCGCTTGCAGCACTGGCTTAAGCCCGTGTTTCGAATGATGCCGGGTTCAAGACAGCTCGCTGCATGACGAGCCGAAAGCGAAGCAACTGTAGCAGCGATGATGATGCAGCATGACGCGCTGAGTCATAGCCTCTTTTAAGCTGCCGCCCAGATCATACGACGAGTCATCATCGACGAGCGTGCAAGCATAGATTCGCATTTGCCCGTTTTGCTTAACGATCATTTTGGAAAATGCGCACATGAAGTCTTTTCGACTTTGCTCTGTCTGGTAGCTCGTCATGCAGTTCTGCGTAACGTGCGGGACTAATGGATTCGACCCTGGCGCGAGAAAGTCTGGAAAAGCAACGATGGTCGTGTCTTCCGGCAGGCTATTGCTGCGCATGATTGCGCGAAATGCGCCATCGACCGATTCGGCGTTTTCGTCCTTGTCTACTTGCCGTGCGAGTGAAACCTTGAAACCGAGTTCGTAGAGCTCTCGCATGCCTTCCCAGGCTAAATCGAAATTACCTTTCCCGCGACCGGCATCATGTCGAGTGCGGTCCGGATAATCGATGCTAATTCGAAACGCTATGGGGTGTTGCGTTTCTTTCAGCGTTGCAATTTGGTGAAGGCGCTTAATGACCGGCTCAGTGCCATTCGTAAGAACGAGGCACGGACGCTGGCTGGCGGCATAGCGCAGTATATTGACGAAGTCTTTGACTATAAACGGCTCGCCACCGGTAAACGAAAACTGTTCGACGCCGAGCTCGACTGCTTCATCAATGAGAGGCTTAGCGTCCGCCAGCGTAATCCGCTGCAGGCGATTGTCGCCGGGTTTCGAGCCTTCGAGACAAAACGGGCATGACAGGTTGCAGGCCGTACCCGTATGAAACCACAGTTCGCGCAGGGAATGCGGATCGATATAGCCCCGGGGTTCGCCGTCCGGCGTGTATTGACTTGGATTAGGTTGGGCGTTCATCCGCGTGGGTCCTCTTGGGTCGCTGAGCTGCGGTATGCGGCGCTCAAGCGCCGTGTCGGGATGCCAAAACCGTAACATATCGCAAGCCAGCGGTTGTGGCAGCAGCGCCTGATCCAGCCGTCGCGATCCCAGCGGCGGGTAGATACCAGCATAGGCAGATCAAGGCTGACGAAATTGAATTGTTTGCGCAGTTGGCGCACGAAACGCACTTCTTCGAACAGCGGTTCATGGGGATACCCGCCAATTGTATGGTACGCATCACGAGTGCAGAACAGGGCTTGATCGCCATATGCGATGCCCCCGAATTGAATTCTTGCGGCGACGAGTTTCTCTATCACGAATTTCAGCAGTGTGCGTGTGCCCTGAAAGCGGAATCGAAAACAGCCGCTGGTTGCGCCGCCGCTGACGGCAGAAAGGATATGCTCGACCGCCGTCGCAGGCGGTTCACTGTCTGCATGCACAAACCACAACACATCAGCGGTCGCTGCTCGAGCGCCGGAATCAAGTTGCAGTCCGCGGTTGGCTGCAGTTCGTATTATCGAGAAGCCGTACATTGCGGCAACTTCGGCAACTTGAGTGCTCGAGCTGCCGGTTACAACGATAACTTCCTCGGGTTGTCGCGTTTGTATGGCGAGACGGGATGCCAGTCTATCCAAGGCTGCGTGATCATCCAGCACCGGGATAATGACGCTCACTTTTGGAAGAGTCACCGTGTCCACTTAAACCATGCCCGCATCGCTTGGCTTATCGCCGGCGTTAGACGTCGCCGGTTCGCCTGGTCGGCAAGGCGACGAATATATTCAGCACGTGTCGGATAAGGCAGAATTGTCTTGGCGAAACTGCCGAGACCCAGCTGGTTGTTCATCGCAATGCATATGGGCGCGATTTGCTCGCCAGCATCGTGGCCTACAACGGTCGCACCGAGAATCTTGTCCCCGTCTTTTGCGGTGAGCACTTCGGCAAAGCCGTCTTTGTCAGCCTGCGCTTTACCACGATCCAATTCAGAAAATGCTATTCGATACGAATCGTAGCCGACCGATCTACTATCCAATTCCGCGGCAAGTGAGCCGACTTGAGCGACTTCGGGATTCGTATATGTGCAGTGAGGGATTACGAGCTTGTCCGTCGTAGCGGTTGGCGCGAATAAGGCGTTTTGAACGACGATTCGAGCCTGTGCATCGGCGTTGTGGGTAAACTGCGCGCGTGAGCACACATCGCCGGCGGCGAATATTCGCTTGTTGGAAGTGCGTAATTTCTTGTCGACAATAATTAGTCCGCGCTGGTCTACAGTTACATTGGCCGCTTCGAGATTTAAATTAGCGATGTTGGTTCGGCGTCCGGCAGCAACAAGCAGTTCATCGGCGGTTATCGTTTTTGCGCCGAGATCGATTTCTATCGCATCGCCGCGACGAGCGGCTTGTTTTATGTCTGCGTCCAGGTACAGCTGGACGCCGCATTGCTCGAGAGACCTTGCCACGATCGTGCTGGCTTCGGTGTGTTCGGTCGGCATGATTCGATCGCTGCGCTCAATGATCGTCACTTCAGTGCCTAGCCGGGCAAATACCTGGGCAAGTTCGCAGCCAATTGGACCAGCGCCAATAATCGCGAGGCGCTGAGGTTGTTCGCGCAGTTCGAATATCGTCTCGTTGGTTAGCGGTTGACAGTCAACGAGGCCTGGGACAGGTGGTAGGGACGCATGCGCGCCTGTCGCTATAACGCTGCGCCGAGCATTCAGCGATAGGTCGCCGACGCGGACAGTTGAGGCATCTGCAAAACTTGCGGGTCCGAGAAAAACGTCGACGCCAGATTCGGAATACCGGTCAACGGAGTCATGCTCGGCGATACTCGCACGGACTTGCCGAAGCCAGGCAAACGCAGCGCCGAATTGGATATCGTTGTTCTGCGCAGCAGTGTATTCGAGCAGTGCCTTGGATGGAACGCAGCCGACGTTCAGGCAATCGCCGCCCATCGCTTGTTTTTCAATGAGCGCCACATTTGCACCCAAACCGGCTGCTGCTATGGCCGTTACCAGTCCTGCGGGCCCGGCTCCAATGATGACTAGGTGATACCGTGGTTTCGGCTTTGGGTTTTTATACCCTGCCGGAAACACGAGACTGCGCCATTTTGCATCGAATTGATGGCCGGGATAGAGCTGTTCGTTGAGCGACATTTCTATCCCTCAACCGACTCGACGGATTTGGCGTTCACTAGGTGCTCGTTGAGGGCTCGGGAAGCACGCTTGGTGATAAAGATTGTGAGCACGAGTGTTGCGATAAAGCCTGCAGCGAGCAAATATCGATTGGCGCTCAGGTTGGCAGCGCCGCCGCTGGTTAGCTGCGCAACATCGAGTGCAAGCGTACCGATATATACATAGAGAATCGTCCCCGGAAGCATGCCTATCCAAGAAGATAATACGTAGTCACGAAACTTTACGGCGGTTAGCCCGAGTCCGTAATTCGTCACGTTGAATGGAAATAACGGCGACAAACGGACGAGGAGCACGATCAAAAACCCATCGCTGTGGGTGGCACGATCAAGCGCAGCAAAACGCGGGAAACGGGCGATCTTCCTGCTGACCCAGTCGCGAGCGAGATATCGGCCGACCAGAAAGGCGCAGCCCGCACCAAGGACGCTGCTCAGCGAAACCAGCGCTACACCGATAGGCAGTCCGAAGACAAAGCCTGCCGCGAGCGTGAGTATTGTGCCCGGCACCAATAAAACGGTCGCCGCGATATACGCCACGGTGTATACGGGCCAGGCGATCGACTTATTGGCCTGAATCCAACCGACGGTAGTAATAAGCCACTCGCCCAGCGGCAGCAGCGTGAGCGCGGCGATGGACAGCGCCGCCACGACGGCGAGGATGACTGATTTGAGGTTCATAGGGCGGTGGTTATCCATTGGCGAAATGCACGTCTTGCAGGCCTTTGATCATTGACCAGCGCAGCGCTTAGTGCATTGAGATCAGCAGCTCGGTCAACGTCGAAGCGTTCCTCGAGCAGTTCAAGTGAATGGCCTTGTTCACGACTGGCGCAGGTCAAGGCCTGCATCAGTGCTGCGCTGCTCCATGGCAGGTTGGCGAGCGCTGGCCAGGCCCCTTTTATACCCATTAACACGACGCCGCCATCACTAGCAGGACCGAGCACGACATCATGCTGTTCGAGCGAGGTGTTTGCAGCCATCAAGTAAGTCGCATCGATTGTCGGGCAGTCGCTGCCGATAAAGATCTGCCGTTCATATCCCCGGGCCAGCAATGCACCGTTCACATGCTGGATGCGCTCGCCCAAGTTGCCGGACGGCTGATCGACGACGATGTCTGCGAGGTGCAGCCTTGAATTCGCCCAATCACGGTCTTCGGTATTCGCTGGGGCGAAGCAGCATGGACCAGGCCACGCTGTCATATCCTCGATTGCGCAGTTGCACAGATGCGTCGCTGCCGCTTCGGCTGCGCTGCCGATTTCTGCCCGCAACCGGCGCTTCGAACGTGACGGCGCCTTGAACATCAGAACGAGACAGGAATATGCGGACATGCAATGAGTGACCGTGCAACTGGCACTAAAATTACGATTGTACAGGCCGGATACAGGCGTTTTGCTATAGTTCTGCGGTTTTCAAGGTTCCGACTATGGTCAAACTCGTTATTCAGGATCGTTTAGCACGCACAGTGGAGGTGGATGCACGTCCAGGTGTCTCCGCTATGGAAAACATCCGTGATCTGGATGCCAGCGTGGATGCGATCTGCGGTGGGATGTGTGCCTGTGCGACTTGCCACATTTGGGTTGCACCCGAATGGGTCGAGCGGCTGCCCCCTCGTAGCTATGAAGAGGAACTCATGCTGCAGGACTCCCCGAATTTCGACCCGCAACGCTCTAGATTGAGCTGCCAGTTGCTTATCAGTGACGAATGCGACGGGCTTAGTTTCACGATCGCGCCTGACGAATAATCCTTTTGTCTCATTAATGAGACAAGCCGTTAGATTCCTCCCAAAGTGATCCAAAGTTGTGCGTAGGCCGCACCAAAACCGTGCATACGCACGATGCGCTGTTCTAGTGCGAAAGGCTAAGTCGTTGAAGCGATAGTCATTGCCCGATTGGCACGCTTGATGCATTGCAAGCGCATTCACTCAATTTCGTGCAAGGAGGAATCGCACCGTGAATAAGAAAGCATTAGCTTCAGTAGCAGTTTTAGGCGTGGAAACTTTACCGGTCGCTGCAGCGGCACAGTCCGGACAGCGACGATCCGAATTCGGCGATCTTACTGTCGCAAGACAATCCGCTTGCTGAGCACGATCTTGTATTCAGCATCAGCATTGGTGACTTATCAATACACGCCGAATTTCTTGGGGAGTACACAATGAAACTCATAACGGCAGTCATTAAACCATTCAAACTAGAAGACGTTCGCCAGGCCTTGGGAGAGGCTGGAGTTCAAGGTCTGACGGTCAGTGAAGTGAAGGGTTTCGGTCGGCAGAAAGGCCACACCGAACTCTACCGCGGCGCTGAGTATTCTGTAGATTTCGTTCCGAAGACGAAAATAGAAGCTGCAGTGCCAGATTCTCTGCTTGACCGAGCTGTCGAAGCAATCGTCGGCGCAGCAGCAACTGGTTCCATCGGCGACGGTAAAGTCTTTGTTTCCGATCTCGATCAAGCGGTGAGAATCCGCACGGGCGAGACCGGCGACCAGGCCTTGTAGCCTTTAGGGGAGTAAAAAATAATGGAAATTTTAGAAGTAAAATACGCTCTGGATACTTTTTACTTTCTCGTCATGGGCGCCTTGGTCATGTGGATGGCCGCAGGCTTCACGATGCTGGAAGCGGGTCTTGTTCGAGCGAAAAATACAGCAGAGATTCTGACTAAGAACGTCGGTCTCTATTCGATCGCTTGTATCATGTACATGCTGTGCGGTTACGGCATTATGTATGGCGACGGCGATGGCATAATTCCTGGAATCAGCATGCTGACGGCAAGTGATAATGCAACGGCCGCAGTGCTGGCAGGTGGCGACGACGCACCTTACTACTCGAATCTATCCGACTTTTTCTTCCAAGTAGTATTTGTTGCAACCGCAATGTCGATTGTTTCCGGCGCAGTAGCGGAACGAATGAAGTTGTGGGCATTCTTCACTTTTGCGGTGGTTCTGACCGGGTTCATTTACCCGATTCAAGGCTACTGGAAGTGGGGCGGCGGATTCCTCGATGCCAATGGCTTCCTGGACTTTGCGGGTTCCGGTGTAGTCCATATGTGTGGTGGCGCAGCGGCACTTGCCGGTGTCCTTCTGCTCGGCGCTCGCAAAGGCAAGTACGGTGACAAAGGCGAAGTTCGTGCCATACCGGGTTCTAACTTGCCGTTGTCTGCCCTGGGCACACTGATTCTCTGGCTCGGCTGGTTCGGGTTTAACGGCGGATCAGAGCTAGTCATCTCCAATGTGGAAGAGGCTAATGCTGTCTCGCTGGTCATCGTAAACACGAACATGGCAGCTGCAGGTGGTTTGGTTGTTGCATTGCTCGTCGCACGTATGTGGTTCGGCAAGGCTGACTTGACCATGGCGCTTAATGGCGCGCTGGCTGGTCTGGTTGCCATTACCGCTGAGCCGCTAACGCCAACTCCGCTTGTTGCAACAATGATCGGTGGTATCGGCGGTTTGATCGTAGTGCCGTCTATCGTCATGTTGGATCGGATATTCAAGATCGATGATCCGGTTGGTGCGATATCAGTCCATGGCGTAGTGGGTATCTGGGGTTTGCTGGCTGTCTGCTTGACCAATCCAGATTCTTCTCTGGCCGCTCAGCTGATGGGCATCGCAACGATCTTCCTTTGGGTCTTTATTACCAGCTTCATAGTCTGGTTCGTGCTAAAGATGGTGATGGGTATACGCGTTAGCGAGGCGGAAGAGTACGAAGGCGTCGATATCGGCGAGTGCGGACTCGAAGCTTACCCTGAGTTCGTGAAAGCAGAGTAACTAGACAGACAGTGTCAGAAAGATGGCCGCGCCTCCGCTTTGCTGAGGCGCGGTTTTTTTTGT
>JAHEEO010000093.1 GCA_024640665.1 Rhodospirillales bacterium
TTTGAGGATTGTTGGTGAGCAGGTTGACTCGAGAAATAGAAAGTTCTTGCAACATCACCGCAGCAACTAGATAGCTTCGCTCGTCTGCTAAAAATCCCAAGTGTTGATCGGCGTCCACCGTGTCCAGGCCTTTATCCTGCAATGCATAAGCGCGCAGCTTATTTGCCAGGCCGATGCCGCGGCCTTCTTGGTCGAGGTAAAGTAATACGCCGCCGCCTAATTCGGCGATGCGCGCAACAGCGGTGCGCAGCTGTTCGCCGCAGTCACACCGCAGGCTGCTCAACAGGTCTCCGGTCAGGCACGCCGAATGCAGCCGCACTGGCACGACATCGTCGAGCCGCGGTTCGCCTACGATAATGGCAATGTGCTCAGCCAGCGTGTGCTCGTCGCGAAATACTGCGATTTCCGAATTTACGGCGTCTGCTAACGGCACCTTGGCTTGGCTTATGCGCTTGAGGCGATGTTTCAAGAAGCTGGTGCTGGGCGCAATGTGAGCGACTGGCATACTCAGCAGTGAATGGTCATCAGTGCGGGTCTGTTCTGACCAAATCAGCGCCGGGAGTAAACGCCCTGCTTTGGCCAGTTGCAGCGCTGCCGTTATGGCTTTCTCTGTTGCGCCGGTCATTGCGCGTGCACGACCGCTGATATTGGGTGAAGTGACGGAGACGACGCCGGACAAAGCGCGAATCTCATCTATACGGCAATCGGCTGCTAGTTCAATACTGACCGGCCCGCCAGCAGAATCGATGCCAAGCGCTTCAGCGCGCTGCGCCGTAATGGCCAGCTGAACGGGGTTCTCAGCACCCGCAGCGATCCGGGCTAACAGCATTGCGCTGACATTCTCAGCGGCCGCAAACACGAAGCCGGCGGATTCGTTAGTGAGCTCAATTGCACGCCCACGCCGAAGTTCGCCTACGGCGCGGTCGATTTGCAGAGCAATGGGATCCCCATTGATGTGGTTTTGATCAGCGGTCATCAGACGAAATCGACTAAAACAAGGGTGCTAGGATAACAGGTGGCGGCCCTCTCGGGTCTAGGCGCGAGCATTGTGACACTAGATAGAAACCCTTTGCCAACGGTCAGTAGCGTCGGCCGAAACGCTTGGCAGGCCCTGTTGCGCCTGCGTGAAAGCGGTTTGCTGCGGCAGATCAAACCAGGCCTCAGCCTGGGCTATCTGCCTAATGGTGAGTTCGAATGGGTAGCGCATGAAGCGCCAACTCGTTGGCTAGACTGTTCGTCTGACGGAGTTTGGATGCCTGCGGATACGCTGGCTGCCGAGGCGCGCGCAATGCTGGAGCTGTATTTGCCCCATTGCGAACCCAGTCTGAGCGACGGATACGTCGTCGGCCACTTGGGTCAGAGCATAGATGGATTCATCGCGAATCAGCATGGCGATTCCTATTATGTAACCGGGCCAGAGAATATTTTGCACTTGCACCGTATGCGCGCATTGAGCGACGCAGTGATTGTCGGGGCCAGAACTATTTTGCACGATGATCCAGCGCTGACGACCCGACATGTAGAGGGGCCGAGCCCTGTCCGCGTTATTCTTGATCCGTCGAGGCGCTTAAGCCATCAACACCAAGTATTCAGCGACGCTCAGGCACAGACATGGCTTGTTTGCGATATCGTCAATTCTGAACCGCGCAAACATGCTTGCGCCGACGTGATTGGCGTTCCCTCCATAAACGGAGGATTAGACCTCGATGTCTTGCTGCGGAATTTGCGTGAGCGAGGCGTGCAAAGCGTATTTGTCGAGGGTGGTGGCGTTGCTGTTTCGCAATTCCTCAACGCACAGTTGTTGGATCGCTTACAGCTGGCCGTTGCGCCTTTGATCATCGGTGCCGGTCGTGCCGGTATCAGCTTGCCGGGCCGCGAGCGACTAGTGGATTGTCTGAGGCCCAATTGCCGAGTATTTCGCATGGGCCAAGATCTGCTCTTCGATTTCGATCCAAAGCATTCGGCTCGACCCTTGGATAGCGAAGCCGCTCCTTTAGAGCGGATCTATTAGCGGTGTCGGCGGGGCGGTAATGCCAGAAAATCCTTGTGTCCCACGGTGATATGCAGAGCCTGTCGCTCGATTTCTTCCAGCCGTTGCTGTGACCACCGCACGAGTGCTTCTTGGCGGGTGTGGTCAACCTCTAAGGCAGCTTCGATCCAGCCATTCAGCAGGGCTTTCTGCAGTGATGCATGCTGCGGTAAGAGCTGCCAATCGCTATCTTGCATCGCAACAGAGTAACCCTGTGCTTCAAACAGCTCTTTGCTCGCAGCACATGCGCCAGGTCCCAGCGCCGGGCCGAAACCCTTATCTGTTGTTTGGTGTGAATTGACGAGTTGTCTAATCATTTCGTCATCGGGATGGGCGGGATGCATGGCTATACGGCCGTCGTAGGTCAGCGTAAAAAGCGCGGGTGCACGCTGGCTGCAGCATTGCGTGACAAGCTGCTGGAGCCAGCTGCGTGAGACCAAATCGAGTAAAGCGCTGCCGGTCAGCAGTGTGTCAGGACCGATTGCCAGCGTCGCAAGCTTTGACGCCAGATCGAGCTCCAAAGTCTGTACCGAACCAGCACTATTTTTACCCGCGAATTTGAAACCGCCATCGTTGCGCGTTATCTCTGAAAAGGTGTTTGCGGTTGCGGTCGCCGGGGCCAGTTGTTCGAGCAGTTCGGCGTCATGGTCGACACATAGCCAATGCTGTCCCCGCCCAAGGCGTGGAGCGAGGTATCGAAAGTTCGACCCTGTGCCGCAGCCAAGATCGACAATCTTTTCGTGCGGCATGTTGTTGACGAAGAGATCCGGTGAAAAATCATATCGGGCCTCGTGATCGACAGGTTCGCGAATGCGCAGCCACAACGATGAAAAGCTGCTCACGTGCTGCAGAGGGGCGCGAGTGCGTTCTGAAATTCAATTGCCGCGCTTTGCCATGTTCTGATCAGTTTGCTGCGCGCAACTGCCGTCGCTCGCAGCTTCGACCAAAGTGGAGCATTTGTCATGAGCCGTTCAAGTGTCTTGCCGAATTCGTCCGGGGAGTTTCGTTCAACGAGTATAGCGCTGGCTTGTGAAACGGTATCAGGTACGGCGCCAGCGCGTGTTGCAATTATGGGCAATCCGTATGCCTGAGCTTCGGTGAGCACCATTCCAAAACCTTCAAGCTGCGATGCCAGCACGAAGACATCTGCAGCG
The DNA here is from genome assembly GCA_024640665.1 of Rhodospirillales bacterium. Taxonomy (GTDB): domain Bacteria; phylum Pseudomonadota; class Gammaproteobacteria; order Steroidobacterales; family Rariloculaceae; genus JAHEEO01. Next base: position 3,184 of record JAHEEO010000093.1, read on the forward strand.
GAATAAAGGGCTGCTAATTGTTTATTGCTTACTTCGCCATGCAGCGTAATGCGTGCACCCAAATCCTCGTGCTCAATGAGTTGAGAGATCGCTTGGGTATGGTCGGCATCGCGCGTAAAGCTGCCCACGCAATCGAGGTGCCAGTCTAGATCGCGTATGGATGCGAGGGCGCGAACCAAAACATCGTGCCCTTTTCGCGGTGTGATGGTTGCAACGCATAATAAGTTTCGAGGCATATTGTTTTTGGCTTTCGGAGGATGAGCAGGCATCTCGGTGCCGGGTACTACGACGCGCAGCTTCTGCGCTTCTATGCCAAGCTTGCAGAGCGCATCCGCCGTCCATTGGCTCGTGCACAACACGAGTTGTACTTCGGCCAGTGCTGCGTACTCAGCGCTGCCCAATTGCTTGCTTTGCAGGCTGGATAAGCCTGTTTCGAGCGCTACTGGATGATGAATCAACGCGGCTGTGTTTATTCGGTTGCGATGGCGCGCAAGGATAGGCGCAAGCCCAGGCAGCGCCAATCCGTCTATAAGCACAATATGATTGGCCGGAATGTCAGCGAGGATATTGCTTGCCGCTGCGATGGCCAAATGCGAAGGCATTGGGAAACTCGCATCTAATGTGTGCAGTTCAATCTCCGCGCCGAGGCGGTGCAAGCCGGACATGATTGCCCGGTCATAGGCATAGCCTCCGGTTGCCGTAGAAATATCTCCGGGAACGAGAAAGTGGATGGGTTGCATCGAACGGCGGCTAGACGTTTACCGGATTGATTTCTCCTTCATACGCCGCCCAGGCGATATGAGACTCGTGCAATACCACGCGCAATACTGCGATATGGCGAGCTGAATCGCCGAGCTCACCGGCGCGAATCCGCTCTGCCAGCCGGCCAAAAATTACGTACGCCAGAAATTCTGTCGTCGTATTCTTTCCGGCAAACATGTCTTCGCTGTCGAGATTTCGAAAATTGAATTCCGCCAATATTTGCTTAAGCACTTTGCCAGCGAGGCCAATGTCTACAACAACGCCATCGTCGTCCAGATGCGGCCTCTGAAAAACAACGTCGACAACGTAAGTAGCGCCATGTAATTGCTGTGCCGGCCCGAAAGTTTCACCGGAGAAACTGTGAGCAATCATGAAGTGGTCGCGTACGCTTACCGAGAACATATCGTTTCCTTGTTAGTTGTCATAGGTGATTCGATGGCAGATCGACCTGCGCTTGCCGGCAGCATGCTCTTGCATAACGGTTGGGAGATCTTCGAATCGATCTTCAGCATCTATAAGCATGTCCAGAACAGGGTCCGCCAGCAAGCGCAAACAATATTCCATGCGTGAACGCAGCGTAAAGTGTCCGCGATGTGATGTGGCGACGTGGCCTACTTGTGAGGCTCGAATGGTCAGGCGTTGGCTGTGAAAAGATTGACCGAGCGATATGGAGACCGGTTTGTTTCCGTACCAACTTACTTCGACAATTAGCGCTTCGAACCCTGCGATTCCTAGTGCAGTTGCCAGTCCTGAGCCCGATCCGCTGGAATGGATGATCTTGGTTGCGCCGAGGCTAGCCGTTTCGGGGCGTGCGAACCGGGCGCCAAGTGCGGACGCGATCGGCGCCCGCGACTCATCGATATCGACGAGCTCAACATCCGCAGCATAGAGTTTCGCGGCAAGCCAAGCGCACAGGCTGCCGACTGCCCCTGCCCCGATAACCGTAAGACGGCTCCGTGGTTTTATGGCGGCATCCCAAAGGCTGTTTAGCGCTGTTTCCAGATTTGCTGCCAGCACGGCTCTGTGCGGCGGCACGCCGCCTGGCAGCGGATAAAGCGCCGCCACAGGCGCGTTGTAATTTGTTTGATGAGGGAATAAACAAAACACTGGTCGATCAAGCAATTCGGCGGGTCCAGCTTCGACCACCCCGACATTGATATAGCCGTACTTGACCGGAGCTGGGAAATCTCCTCCTTGGAATGGCGCACGCATCCGCGCATATTCCGAATCCGGTATCAATCCATCAAAAACGAGAGACTCAGTGCCGCGACTGATTGCCGAATACAATGTGCGCACGCGCGCTTCGCCACTTTCTGGTGGCCGCAGTTCAACTGTGCGGATTTCTCCGTGCCCCGGGCGCATAACCCAAAAGGCGCGGGCCGTAGATTGGCTCGCCATGCCTGCATCAGGCCCTAAGAACAATAGTTCATACTTGCAAGTTGGTTTCGAACATGCAAGCTTGCCGCCCATGGAGCGAGCGTTACCTAGCTTTGATCAGGGTCGGGCACTGAGAATGTCCGTCAGCAAGAGCGTTGTCGCTTGTTGCGTCGCGCTGTTTATGCTGAGTGTTTTGGCTGTTTCCCGGCTGCGGCTGGATCCAATTCTCGTGCCGTTGAGCGCGCTGGTTTTTGCCTTAGGTTCAATTCTAGTTTTATGTTTTGCGAGTCGATTCTTAGCCAGCGATCGCTTTGGCCGTGCCAATGCTGTGACGCTGGTGCGTTGGATGTTGACGGCTTTTCTATTGTCGATTGTTGGCGCTGCAGATTCACAGGCGCTGCCGTGGCTTTGTGTCGGTGTCGCAGGCGCCGCGTTGGCACTTGACGGGATAGACGGCTGGTTGGCTCGCCGATATAAAGAGATGAGCAGTTTTGGCGCGCGTTTCGATATGGAGATAGACGCGTTACTGATTCTGGCGCTCACTGCATTGGTTTGGCGGTTTGATCGTGCCGGCGCCTGGGTCATGGTTGGCGGTTTGCTTCGTTATGGCTTCGTAGCTTTTGGCTACGCGTTTGCATGGTTGCAGCGGCCACTGCCGGCAAGCAAGCGACGTCAAACAGTCTGTGTTATTCAAATCGTCAGCCTCTTGTTGAGTTTGGCGCCAATTACGCCGGCTATGCTCGCGCCCTGGATTGCCGGCTTGGGCTTGCTAGCCCTGTCGGCTTCGTTCGCAATTGACGCCTTTTGGCTTGCACGAAATAGCGAAAGCGAACTCGCTCAACTCATCGAAGAATGACAATGAATTTAGCACTTCAATTTTTCAGCTTGATTGCATATGGCCTATTAGCTCTCGCCGCTGTGCTTGTGGTCAGCATTGTTGTCATGTACATCATCGATGTGCGACAGACTGGGCATGCAATTCGCCGAAATTTTCCGGTGATCGGACGCTTCCGCTATATGTTCGAGCATCTTGGCGAGTTTTTCAGGCAGTATTTTTTCGCGCTTGATCGCGAGGAGATGCCCTTCAATCGTGCTGAACGCGCTTGGGCTTACCGTGCTGCAAAAGGGCTCGACAACACGGTGCCTTTTGGTTCGACGCGCGACCTGCGCAAGGTCGGCACGGCTATTTTTGTCAACGATCCTTGGCCGGTGCTGGATCGAGACGCAGCACAGACGGGCGCGATTACACTGGGGCCTTTCTGCCGGAAGCCTTATACAACGAGCCGGTTTTTTCATATATCTGCGATGAGCTATGGCGCAATATCAAAGCCCGCCATTCAAGCATTGTCACGCGGTGCGCAACGTGCCGGAGTTTGGCTCAATACTGGCGAGGGTGGACTGGCGCCCTATCATCTGGAGGGCAATGCAGACATTGTTTTTCAGATCGGCACGGCCAAATATGGTGTGCGCGACAGTGAAGGCAGGTTGAGCGATGAGCGTCTCGCCGAGGTCGCGGGTCGCGATCAGGTCAAGATGATTGAGTTGAAGCTCAGTCAGGGCGCAAAACCGGGTAAAGGCGGGATGCTGCCGGGTGCGAAAGTAACTGAAGAAGTAGCGGCCATACGTGGGATCCCGGTCGGGCAGGATTCCATTAGCCCTAATCGCCACCCTGAGTGCAGCGATGTCCAGGGACTTCTCGATATGATTGCGCACATTCGTAACGTTTCGGGGAAGCCGGTTGGTTTCAAGGCTGCGATCAGTCGATTTGAATGGCTCGATGAGTTATTCAACGAAGTGCATCGTCGAGGCATCGAATCCGCGCCGGATTTCATCACGATAGACAGTGGTGATGGTGGCACTGGCGCTTCACCGATGCCGTTAATGGATAACGTCGGAATTCTCGTTCGCGAGAGCTTGCCTGAAGTGGTTGACCGGCTCGAGGCATCGGGCTTGGATGAACGAATACGCATTATTGCCAGTGGTAAGATGATAAACCCATCGGAAGTTGCCTGGGCTTTTTGCGCCGGTGCGGACTTCGTGGTGTCGGCTCGTGGGTTCATGTTCGCTTTAGGCTGCATTCAAGCAATGCAATGCAACAAGAACACCTGCCCGACCGGCATAACGACGCACAATCCAGACTTGCAAAAAGGGCTCGACCTAACTGACAAGGCGCAACGCGTTTTTCAATTTGCGAAGAGCATGGAAAAAGAGGTCAACATGATTGCGCATGCTTGCGGCGTCAGTGAGCCGCGACAACTCACACGCTCGCATTGCCGGATTGTGACTCAGACCGGACGCTCGGCATTGCTCAGCCAGATTTTTCCGCCGGCGACTCGACGCAAGTCACATGTTGCTGTCGACGATTAGTGCGATAGACGACACAATCAAGATAACAATCAGTACCCAGCGCACAAACGCTGCGCCTCTCGCTATTGCCATTCTTGCCGCCAGCCATGCCCCCCCGGCGTTGCCAACCGCCAGCAACAGGCCCAGGCCCCATCGGACCTGCTCGTTCCAGATAAACACCGCGAGTGCTGCGATTGTAAAAAAGAGCACGATAAGATTCTTGACGGCATTTGAGCTGACGAGGTTATAACCGGCGCCGAGCACCAGGCCCGCAAGCAAGAAAATACCGACGCCGGCTTGAATGAACCCGCCATATGCACCGATGCCAAAAAAGATTGCAAATTGCCAGGGATACGCAAGTGCAGCGCCATTGCTGTGGGAATCTAGCCACCGGCGCGGCCGTAAAATGACAACGAACAGCATAACGATCATCAAGACCGCGATCGTGCGTCTTAGGAGTTGCTCGTCCAGATTTACTGCAAGTTGTGCTCCGACAATTGCGCCCAGGACGCTTGGAATAATGAGCGGTGTGGGATTTTGATCGGCGAGAATGCCATGCCGTTTGAATGTCGAGACGCTCACAATGTTCTGGATCAAGATGCCGACGCGGTTCGTGCCGTTGGCCACATTGGCGGGCAGCCCAAGCAGAATCAGTATCGGTAGTGTGATCAGCGAGCCGCTGCCGGCGAGTGTATTTATGAAGCCGGCGACAAAGCCGGTTACTGGCACTAGACATAGAAGCAGCCAATCGTATTCAGCAATCAAAATAAGTTTCCTAGGTAGCTAGCGCAGCAAACGGTGTGCTCGAACTGGCCGATCGGTAAATGTTACGGAATGCGGAACATAAACGTAACAATCAAGCGGATTTGTTTTCGCCGCGCGTACAGATTGCGTGCTGGAAATCCTGCTGTATCAGTAGCAGCAAGGCAGCAGCAAGAATGTGCCGTGCTAACATCGCGGCACATTCACTTCTGTTGAGTTGATTAATCAATGAATAACCAACGTTTACTTGTTGCAGTCAGCATGATGTGTAGCGTAATGGCCTGCTCTCCGGGTGACACAGACGCGCCAGGACAAGCGACTGTAGCGCCGGCACCCGCAACCGTGGCCGTGCCAAGCGCGCGATCCGGTTCGAGCGTATCGTCGTCAGGCTCGAATATGGCCGATGCGATTCCCAGCATGATCGTTGCCGAACGCGGCGGGTTTATACCAGAGGGTATCGAATACGACCTGGCGAACGAGCGGTTCTTAACCGGATCATTGGCCGAGGGCACGATTTTTGAAATCGGCTTGAACGGCAGTGTCATGCCGTTTATTCGAGATGCCGCACTGGTATCCACAGTTGGCATCGAAGTAGACGAGCCCCGCGATCGGCTTTTAGTCACGAATTCGGATTCATCGGTCTTTCAAGGCGCCGGCAGCGGCCAGGCGAAACTCGGCGTGTATAGCCTCACGACGGGAGAGCGGTTCGCGATGGTCGATTTGGCAGCTGTGCTGAACGCAGGTGCCGATGCCGTATTTTTCGCAAACGATGTCGCAGTGGCCGACGATGGCACCGCCTTTGCCACTGATACTCGACAAAATGTCGTTTATCGGGTGACGCCAAATTATGCGGCATCGGTGCTGTTTGCCTTTCCTGCGACGGAAGGGCTGTCATTGAACGGCATTGTCTATCATCCGGATGGGTATTTGTTGGTCGCAGACTCGGGCAATGGCGCCATCTACAAAATGCCAATAGCCAATCCAGCGGCTACCGCATCAGTGCGTTTGCCTGAACCCATGAGTGGCGCTGATGGCATAGTTTGGCGCGCTGACGGCGCGCTCGCGGTCATTCAAAATAGCGCCGAGGATGGTCGAGTTGCCGCTTTGGTAAGCACTGATAATTGGGTCAGCGCTCAAATTGCAGCCGTTGCGCCGCATGACGGACAGGCAACCACCGGCGCAGCTGTTGGCGATGACATATTCACCGTCCAGCCGCACTTTAACGATCAAGACCCGCCGTCGATTCATCGGGCGATTTTTCAATAAACAATGCTATGCGCTGCGACCCGATGGTTGGGTCGCAGCGTGCCAGCGTTTACTTCTGCGCGTTGGCCGGAACCAGATCAAACAGTTCAATCGTCGGTCCTGCTAAGAACGGCGTTGGTTCATCCGTTGCCCACGCATGCAATAAGTCATCAAAGTGCGACGACAAAAAGTGCCCGCTCTGCCCGCCGGCGAGTTGAAGAATGCCGCGTTCCGGCGCGGCCGGGGAGACGTTCATTCGCAGCACGGCACCAAAGCCCGGTCTGGCAACCCGAACACTTGCATGACTTCCTGGCAGCGCGATTTCTGGAAACCGCATGACGCGTCCCAGTAGCGGGATGTTCGCGAGTGGATGACTGACATTGAGCCGGTTGGCTTCGCCCCATGATGTGTCGTCCGCAATGCCGCGCTCGCGGCGGATCTTGAGCGTTTGCGCAAGCGCATCTGCGAGCAGGGACTGCCAGTCTGAGTACTGTCCGGGCAACAGGTGCTGCGGCCGTTCGTCGACAATGCGTCTTAAAGCTTCGTCAGCCAGTGGCCATCGATATATGAAGCTCGAGTCAACGGCGTACACGGTTTGCAGTAAAGGTCCTAGAACCGCTTCCAGCAGGGTGTCATAGAAGACGTCGAGCGTGGCAAAAGCCGTGCTTGTCGTGCTGGCGAAACCATCCCATTCAACAAGCTGTTTACGCAATGCGGCTAAGTCAGGAGATGCCGCACTTGCATCAATGGCTTCAAGTGCGAGCTCGCGTAAAAAGTCATATGCGCCGACACGAGTGTCAAGCTGGATGTCAAAAGAGGTTCGTTCGTCGACGTCCTGCGCCTGCGCCAGCAAGTTTGCGATGCGACTGGCACGAAATGGAGCGAGTGCGATGCGGCTAAACAGCTTCGAATATGGCGCCGCCAATTGCCGGTTATTCGCGCTGAACAAGGTGTCGTCTTTGCTAGCAATAATGGCCGGTAATTCAATTGTGCCGCTCCAGTTGAGGCGGCCGTTTGCCCAGCTTTCCGGGACAGTGCCGTCAAAGCCGCGCCGCGCTGGAATGGGGCCGTTCACGGTCCACGCAACTGCTCCTTGCCCATCGGCAACCATCCAATTGAGCGACGGGCCATGCCACTCGCCCAGTCGCTTTATCGCATCTTCGGTATTGCGCGCCTCATGAATATCCAGCAGGCTCATATTGAGGCCATCGGCGTCGAGCCAGGTAGCGTGTAAGGCGAGGGGCCGATTCTGCCAGTCTGAATCGACGATCGGGCCCCAGCGCGTAGAGCGAACCTGCAATATCAAAGGTTCGACGCCACCGGCGATTGCGATTGTTTCTTGCTCCACAGTGAATGGTTCTGCGCCGGTTGGCACCAAATATCGTTCGGGGTTGGTCGCATCAATCTCGATGACAACATAGTCGGATTGGTCGCCATAACTGACGGTCGCACCCCAAGCGACGTCGTTATTCGCACCGATCAGTACGCCTGGAACCCCGGGAATACTGACGCCCTTCAAA
>JAHEEO010000094.1 GCA_024640665.1 Rhodospirillales bacterium
AAGTTGCTCGTTTTTAGTAATGCACTCGATACCTGCGCGCTCGCACAGCCCCCGTACAAGCCCTACCTCCATTATTGATTCGTGTCGAAAGACGCGTTTCACTGCTAGGGCCTGAGGCTCGCCAAGAACTCGGCTGGATCGTTGCCTTGTTCAAGCACTTCGACGAGCGCCGACCCCACAATGACCCCATCAGCGTGTTCGCCGATGCGCCGCACCTGCTCGGCCGAGCGAACGCCAAAGCCCGCACACACGGGTATCGGCGAAGCTGCTTTCACGCGCGACAGATATTCGGTCAGATCCTCAGGAAGTTCAGACTGGCCGCCGGTGATGCCGGTGCGTGTGACTGCATATACGAAGCCCTGGCTTTGCTTGCAGAGGCGCTCAAGCCGGTCTGCGGGCGTGGCAGGCGTCACAAACTGAACGAGCGCAAGTCCTTCGTTGGCAAACGCGTCGCGCAAGGGTGCGGATTCTTCTAAGGGCAGATCGGGCACCATAAAACCACTGACGCCAGCGGCAGCTGCATCTCGCGCGAGTTGCGGATATCCATAGGCAACGAGCGGATTCAAATAGCTCATCAGCAGCAAAGGCGTCGAAATCTTGCCTTTGCAGGCTGCGAGTTCATCCAGGATCCAGTGCAGCGTGACCCCGTTTCTAATGGCTGTCTCGCTGGAGCGCTGTATCGTGACACCGTCGGCCATCGGATCTGAAAACGGCACGCCAATTTCAATGACGTCGGCTGCCGATGCGATGGCAGACAATGCGGCTTGAAAACCCTCCCGCGTGGGGTAACCTGCTGTCAAAAATGCAACGAGCGCGGGTTTTTTTGCAGCTTGTATACCCTGTGTCACCCGATCACGCGGCAGCATCATTGTTCTCCTTGCGGCTAGCCACTTCAGCGAGGATGGGCATGTCTTTGTCGCCACGGCCAGACAGACCGATCAATATGCGTGTTCCGGGATTCCGCTGTGCCCACCGGCGCGCTCCGGCAAGCGCATGTGCGCTTTCCAAGGCAGGCAAAATACCTTCCATTGCGCACAGCTCATCCAGTGCATCGAGTGATTCAGTATCGCTTGCAGAGACGTATTTCACGCGTCCAATCATTTGCAGTAACGCATGTTCGGGTCCGACCCCCGGGTAATCGAGTCCGGCAGACACCGAATGCGTCTCTTGAATCTGGCCGTCGTCATCGTACAGCAGCATCGTATTGGCACCATGTAAAACACCGGGTCGTCCGGCCGCGAGCGTTGCAGAGTTCTGACCCAGAGCGCTACCGGTTCCGCCGGCTTCTACGCCGAATAACTGAACTTCCTCGTCGCCAAGAAAAGCGTGGAATAAGCCAATCGAGTTCGATCCGCCACCGACGCAAGCAAACACGGCATCCGGCAATTCAGCTCTATCCAGCATCTGAACACGCGCTTCCTGGCCAATAACTGCCTGCAGGTTACGCACTAACAACGGATACGGATGCGGGCCGATAGCGGAGCCGATCAAGTAGTAAGTGCTTTTCGGGTCTGTGACCCAGTCCCGAATCGCTTCGTCAATTGCCGCACGCAGCGTGCGGTCGCCGGAGGTCACGGAAACGACTTCTGCCCCGAGCCTGTGCATGCGGTCGACGTTGGGTGCTTGGCGCGCCACATCGACGGCGCCCATGTATACCGTGCAGGGCAAGCCGACGCGCGCACAAGCCGCGGCCGTCGCGACGCCATGCTGTCCAGCGCCTGTCTCTGCTACCACGCGCGTTGCACCAATTGCCTTGGCGAGCAGCGCTTGGCCGATAGCGTTGTTAATCTTGTGTGCGCCGGTATGGGCGAGATCTTCGCGTTTTAGCCAAACTTCGGCATTCCACTGCAAACCCAGGCGGTCGCACCGAGTCAATGCTGTCGGCCGTCCGACCCAGCCGGTGAGTTCGCTTTGCAGAGCGCGTTGAAATGCTTGCGTCGTAAAAATCGTCTCGACAGCTTCCGTCAGCCGATTGATCGCCGGCATCAATGTTTCTGGCACGTAGCGCCCGCCGAACGGGCCGAAGCGGCCCTGAGCGTCCGGTAGCTCACCGTCTAATAGCGCCTGCAACAGCGCGTCACGATCCATACTGGTCACGTTCTAACTCCTGTGCCCTCACCCGGGCAATGAACTCCACTATCTTGCGCGGATCCTTGTGGCCGCGCCGTAACTCAACGCCGCTCGATACATCGACGCCCCATGGGCGGACTTGCCGAATCGCATCCGCAACATTGTCCGCATTCAATCCGCCGGCAAGAATCAGTTCACAGCGTTTTGCCAAGTTGCGGGCCTCGCTCCAATCGGCCGTTTTGCCGGAGCCGCTGTGTTTGCCCTCGAACAACAGTCGCTGCCCGCTGTGAATTTCCGCAGCTTGTCCTTCCCGGTACACCGGTAATGCAGAGCATGTTCGGGGCAGCACGATCGTCGTCAGGTCGGCAACGTCCGTTTGTAAGTAGTCGGGCTCAAACTCGGCAAAAATGGCGTCGCAGGCAGCACGGCTGGGATGCTTGGTTACGGCAACACGCAAAATCGAGCGTGGTACGTTTGCCACCAGTTGCGCAGCGGCTGCCGGCGTAATTTGCCGCGGCGAGTCGGCAAAAACAAAACCCAGGGCATCGGCGCCTGCTGCCACCGCCGCCGCAACCGCCTCAGTTGATTTGAGGCCACAGATCTTGACGAACAGGCTCATGCTAAACTCACCGCGTTGCGGCCGGTGCGCAGAAACTCAGCAAGCGTGTGCTGCGGATTTCCAGCCGTCATCAATGCCGAGCCGATCAGGGCAAGTCGATAACCCAGCCGAACAATCACGCGGATGTCTTCGGGCGTACTGATACCACTCTCTGCAACGGTTGGCAGGTCGCCCGGAAGCGCGTCACTAATCGACTCAAAGCGTTGAAAGTCGACATTCAAGTTCGTCAAATCGCGGCAGTTAACGCCCGCCAGCAGCGGTTGAGTGCGGCGCGCGGATGCGAGCGTCTGAATGCGAGCCAAATCTGCTTTATCGAAACCTTCCAGTAGAACGAATAAACCTTGTTCTTCGGCGCACTGCAGCAGTTCCCCAACGGTGGCGTCGTCCAGCATGGTTACGATGACTAGAACACCGCCGGCACCGGCAGCACGGGCTTCCAATACTTGGTAAGGATCCGTCAAGAAGTCCTTGCGCATGGCTGGAATCTGACTTGGCGCGAGGGCCTGTGCTGCGGCAGTCAAGTGACTCAGATCGCCATGAAACGCGTCGGGTTCAGTCAAGACTGAAACGGCGCAGGCACCGGCTTGCGCGTAAGCGGCGATTTGCGCTGCTTGATCGAACGAGCGGTCTTGCAGTTGACCCGCTGCCGGCGAATGGAGCTTCAGCTCCGCAATGATGTCGAAATCCTCCAGTTTTAGCGCGGGCGGCTGTGGCGTGGACGCTGCGCGCAGCAGGAGCTGCTGCTCGTTTTCAGCAGCGCGGGCGACACGGACCCGCTCGCGAGAGCTGGCTGCCATGGTCGCTAAGAAATCGTGGCCTTTCATGGCGTGTTTGCCTGCGTGTGCTGTTGACCGGCAACCGCAAGCTTTTCAAGCAGTGTTGCTGCCTGGCCGTTAGCGATGGCCTGCCGGGCACGCTCGACGCCAGCACCCAGTTCCTCGACCTGTCCGCTGACTTCCAAAGCCAGGCCGGCGCCCAAAGCCAGTGCATCGCGATGCGCGCGTGAATCGCCACCTGTCAGCGCCGCTTTGAGGCGCGCGCAATTCTCAGCGGGAGTGCCGCCGCCTAAATCTGCAGTGCTACAACGGTCGATTCCGACGTCGTGCGGGTCTCGAACGCTGCGCAGCACCTGACCGGGTCGAACGTCATAACAGATAAAGGGCCCGACTGGCGTTGCCTCATCCCAGCCATGTGCTCCATGAACGACAAATGCGCGGCTTAGCGGCAAGCCGGACAAAGAATCCGCCATCAGTTCGGCCATTGATTCACTGAATGCGCCAATCACATGGAATGCGGGTTCGGCCGGGTTTGTCAGCGGGCCGAGAATGTTGAATACGGTTCGAACGCCCAAGGCAGCGCGCACCGGCGCTATATGTTTCATCGCGGGGTGGTAGTGGGGCGCGAACAAAAACGTGAAGCCCGTGCGCTGCAAGTATTCACCGCTGGCTCGTTCGTCGAGTGGCATGGGTACGCCGAGGCTTTCGAGTACATCGGCGCTGCCAGATTTGCTCGATACGGAGCGATTACCGTGTTTGACTACCGGTAAACCGCAAGCAGCCGTGAGTAGGGCGCTGCCGGTGGATAAATTCAAACTGCCGGAGCCGTCGCCACCGGTGCCGACGATGTCGACGAACTCACCCGCTGGAAGCACCGGCCGTCTCGCCAGCTCGCGCATACCCAGCGCAAAACCACGAATCTCGGCGGCCGTTTCGCCTTTCATGCGTAAGGCGCTCAGCAGTCCACCGGCCATCGCCGGGTCGACTTTGCCCTCGCCGAGCGCGTGCAAAAGTTTGCGAGCGTCCGCTTCGCCGAGATCTTGGCGATCGAATAGCCGTTCCAAGACATTGCGGGTATCAATGCTCACTTGCGTCTCCGGGCCCTCAGCGGCGGTGTTCGGGGTACAAAAAGTTTTCCAGCATCTTCGGACCATCCGGCGTGAGGACGCTCTCAGGATGGAACTGGATGCCTTCGGCATCGATGGCCTGATGGCGGACTCCCATAATTTCCTCGTCGTCGGTGCGTGCGGTCACCGTAAGCACTTTGGGTATACGATCGCCGGAGGCAGCCAAAGAATGGTAGCGGCCCACTTCGATGGGGCTGTCCAGTCCGGAATAAACCCCCTTGCCGTCATGTTCAATGACCGATGTTTTGCCGTGCATCAATTTACGCGCCGATACGATCTCGCCGCCAAAGTACTCGACCATGCACTGATGGCCTAAGCAGACGCCGAGAATCGGCAGCTCGCCGGCGAAAGTATTAATCATGTTGAGCGAGCAGCCAGCATCACTGGGGCGACCGGGGCCGGGCGAAATGACAAGATGGGAAGCTTGCAATCCGCGTGCTTCGGAGACCGAGATCGCATCGTTGCGATAGACCAATACATCGGCATCCAGCATCAAAAAGGCTTGTACCAAGTTATAGGTGAAAGAGTCGTAGTTGTCGATCAACAAAATGCGCGCGCTCATAATCCTTCTCTCGCTAGTTCAAATGCCCGCCGCAAGATTGCGCTCTTGGCCAGCACCTCATCATGTTCGTTTTCCGGGACGCTGTCCGCGACGATTCCAGCTCCGGCTTGGAAGCTGTATTCGTCACCGTTGAAGACCATGGTTCTGATCGTAATCGCCTGGTCCATATTGCCGTTCTTTGCGAAATAACCAACCGTCCCGCCGTATAGTCCGCGACTAATCGGTTCTTGCTCAGCGATTAGTTGCATCGCTCTTACTTTAGGCGCGCCAACGAGCGTGCCCGCCGGGAACGTTGCCGCAAACAGGTCGAAAGCATCCCGGCCAGCATCGAGTTCGCCGCGGACACCGCTGACGATGTGCATGACATGGCTATAGCGTTCAATGCGCCGGTAAGGATGGACATGCACGGTGCCGCGACGTGCGACTCGACCAAGATCGTTGCGGGCGAGATCGACCAGCATGACGTGCTCGGCGTTTTCTTTCGGATCCGCCAGCAGCTCGTGTTCCAGATCGATATCGAGCGCCGTCGTAGCACCTCTGGGCCGAGTGCCGGCAATGGGTCGCAGAGAAGCCTGCCCATCCACCAGCTTGACCAATGCTTCAGGGGAAGATCCAGCTACTCTTAGATCGTCAAGTTCAAAGAAATACATGTATGGCGACGGGTTCAGAAGCCGCAGACCCCGATAAGTCTCGAACGGATCCACATCGGTTTTCCCGCTGAATCGAACTGCAAGGACGATCTGATAAATGTCGCCAGCCGCAATGTGGTCTTTGCTGTTTTGAACGGCATCGAGAAATACCGATTTTTCGATGCTCGGCGATGCCTCGGAAAGATTTGTGCCGCGCTTTGGCAGCTGCACACCCCCGCGCAGGGCTGCAATGACTTCACGGCGTAGATCTTGCCGCTCCGATTCGCTGCCGGCATGCAACAGCGCAACGCGGCGTGTCAGGTGATCAAACACCAGCACCGAACTAGGCGCAACATACGCAGCCCGGGGCAAACCCGGCAGCGACTTAGGATGAGCTGCAATCTTCTCGAAATATTGCACAACGTCGTAGCCCGTCGCGCCGACAAGTCCGCCTGAAAAAGGGTTCCCATCGATAATCGGCGCTAGATCGGGGCTCTTGGCGAGCGCGCGGCGCATGAGTGCCAGCCAGTCGTCAGCATTGCTTGGGCACGGCTCGGGTTCACCATTGAAGATAACTCGTGTGGGTTCTATTACGAGTTTTACGGCTTCCCCTAAACCCAAAAACGAATACCGAGCAAGGCGTTCGCCGCCTTCGACGCTCTCTAGTAAGAAACGGGGTTGAAACGCACGCAGCTTCAGGTACGCAGAAACGGGCGTATCTAAGTCTGCTGCAATATCAAATGGCGATTCCATGAGTTCGATCTACTTCCAGTTTATTGGCAAAAAAAAGCCCATCTTCGTAACGCGAAGATGGGCTGTTGTTGACTCTACTGCTGACTTTATATGTCGGCTAGTGTTGGCTGTATGCGCGAGACACCGTTACCCACTTCGCTGTGGCCAGCGCCACGAACGAGCTTTGGTGGACAACTTTAAGATTCGTGTCTGCATCGGCAAGAGTATGTAGGTCGATTTATCAATGGTCAAGCTTAAAGGTCGTACAGCAGCGGCAAAACGATAGAGAATCCGATCCACATGATGAGCGTGAGCGGTATACCGGCCCGCATGAAATCAGCAAACCGGTAACCGCCGGCTGAAAGCACCAACAAATTAGTCTGATAGCCGAAGGGCGTGGCGTAGCTCATGTTGGCACCAAAAATGACTGCCAAAATAAACGGTTCCGGTGAGACGCCCAATTCGCGGGCAACCTGTATCGCAATGGGAGTGCCAATGACGCCGGCTGCGTTGTTGGATACAACATTGGTCAGCAGAGCCATCACAAGCATCAATGCGCTGAGGATCAATGGGGTTGGTAGTACCTCGAAAATGCCCACGAACCCCTGGGCTATGTAGGTGGCCCCGCCAGTTTCGACGAGGGCCAGCCCCAATGCCAAGCTCGTCACGACGATCATGACGACGGGCGCAGAAATCGACGCACCCACTTCGCGCCAGCTCAGGCAGCGAGTGGCGAGCATGAAGCCGACGCCGAGCAGCGCACTCACTGAAATTGGCATCAAGCCTACGGCGGCAGCAATGACGACGAATGCCATGATGCCCATGGCTCTATGTGATCGATTGGTGCGCGGGAGATTTGTCGTGCCGTCGAGGACGAGCGCATTGGCTGAGCGCTTCAGCAGATCGAGCTGGGACTGCGTGCCTTGTACGAGCACGACATCCCCCGCACGCAAAGTGACAAGCCCGATGTGGCTGAGTTGTTCCTCGCCATCGTCTGAGCGGGCGCGGTGCAAGGCTAATGGCATCAAGCCAGTACGCTGTGCAAAGCGAGTGCCGGCCAAGGTGGCTTTGTGCAGCATTGAGCCTCGCGTCACGACGATTTCGGCGAGATGTTCTTGCTCTGCTTCATTTATCGTGATCGTGTCGACTCCGCTGCTCAGCGGGTCGCTGTGCATCGTGGCACCCAGCTGCTGTTCGTATTCCTTTAATCGTTCCGGCGTATCTCGCACGGTCAGACGATCGCCGGCGGAAATGGTTACCGACGGAAGCTTGGCGACTGACAGGCTCTCGCCGCGTTCGATTCGATCAACACGCATCGTGTTATTGGTCAGTGTCAACACCTGTGCAAACGTCTTTCCGCAGGCAACGCTGTCCTCATTGATATGAAATACGGCGTCGAAAACTCGCGGCGTCCTGTCGGACAGCGGCGGTTTGCGAATGGGCAAGACCCGCGGGGCGACAAGCCACAGGTAGGCCATGCCGACTCCGCCAACGATCAGCACCGGCAGGACAAAATCGAACATCTGGAAACGGCGCACACCAAGATCGCCGGCGATTTGAACGACGAGCAGATTCGTCGACGTGCCGATGGAAGTGCCCATGCCGCCAATCAGCGTTGCGAAGCCGACCGGCATCAATATGGAAGATGGGGCGGTTTTGGTGCGAACGGCGACGCCGACCAGCATCGGTAACAACATCACAACCACCGGTGTGTTGTTGACGAATGCGCTGAGCACAGCGCTGGCCAGCAGCGTAATGAGGCTTGCGATTTTTGGATTGGTCATCCAAGCTCGCGCCAGCCAGGCGGCAACCGGCTGCAAAGCGCCGGTGGTCTCGAGGCCCTTGCCTACAATCATTAATGCGCAAATGGTAATGAGCGCCTCGTTGCCAAAGCCCTCTAAGAACCGCGAAGCCGAAAGGGCTTCGCCGTCGATGTAATACGGCCACAACTGAAATACTGCGACCAATAGCAGTAGCACAGCCAACGAAGAGGCTTCGAGCGGCACGTTGTCGCGAGTGAACGCATATAGCGCTATCACGGTAACGAGTAAGCTGAAAATCGCGTGTGGGTCAGGTAGCGTAGACACTTCGACCTGCATCGGAATATTTGTGACACCCTAATAACACGCCAAGCAAAGGCGCGCCAAGACTTGACAGATCACCATAACTCATCAGCGGCTGGCTCAGACGACGGAATTTCCTGGCGAAACTACGCTGGAATTCTCAGCTATACGCGTCGCGCACTGGCGCTTGTGTGGTCCACACACAAGACGCTGACCATCTCTATGGCCGTGGCAACCGTGGTAGCGGGATTGCTTCCGGCTGCAGCCGCCAAGCTCGGCCAACTGATCGTCGATGCGGTCGTTGTCGCCATTGCTGCGAACAACGAGACCGGCGCTGCGGACTATTCCACCGTGTTGTGGCTGGTCACAATTGAAGGCTTGATCATTGCGGCACTCATGGGTGCGCAGCGGGCCATCGATTTTTGCCGATCATTGCTTCGTGTACTGCTCAGTCAACGGGTCAACACGATGATTCTGGAAAAGGCACTGACGCTGGAGCTCTCTCAGTTCGAAGACTCAGAGTTTTATGACAAGTTGAATCGAGCTCGGCAGGAAGCGTCCAGTCGGCCTCTGAGTTTGGTGAATGCGACCTTTTCACTGGCGCGCAACGGTATCTCGCTGCTCGGCTATGCGGCGCTGTTGGCGCAGTTTTCCGGCTGGGCAGTTGTGGTGCTGGTCATTGCCGGCCTGCCGGTGTTCTTGTCTGAAGTGAAGTTCTCGGGTGAGCAGTTCAGGGTCTTCCGCTGGCGCTCGCAAGAGCGCCGAATGCTGCTTTATCTAGAGATTGTGTTGGCCCGAGAGGACCACGCAAAAGAGGTACAGCTGTTTAGTTTGGGTCCCCGCCTGTTAAGACGTTATCGAGAGATTTTCAAGAAACTCTACGATGAAGAACGCAGCCTGACAGTGCGCCGCGACATATGGGGTTTCCTGTTCAGCCTGCTCAGCAGCGCCGCGTTCTATGCTGCCTATGCATGGATTGCCTTTGCGACGATTGACGGCGTTATTTCAATCGGCCAGATGACGATGTACTTGATCGTCTTCAAGCAAGGACAGTCGGCCGTGTCAGCCATCCTGAGCGCAATTGGCGGTATGTACGAAGACAATCTCTATTTGTCCAATCTTTACGAATACCTGGAACAGCCCGCATCTGGTTTCGGCGGTGCGCTGACCCATGGGGCCGCTCCGGGCGATGGCGTTCGATTCGACAATGTTTCGTTTACTTATCCTGGCAGCGATACGCCGGCGCTGAAGAATGTCAGTCTGCATCTGCGGCCCGGGCAGAGTGTCGCATTGGTCGGTCAGAACGGCTGCGGCAAGACCACGCTGGTCAAACTGCTGGCAGGTTTGTACGAGCCCACAGAAGGTGTCGTTTCATATCAAGGTACGTCATTGAAGGACTGGGACCCTACGGTCTTGCGCGATCATATTGGCGTCATTTTTCAAGACTATGCGCGTTACCATTTTCGAGTCGGAGAGAATATCGGTGTTGGCGATCCTGCTGCATTCGATGACAAGCCGCGTTGGATAACGGCGGCGGAAAAAGGCCAGGCAGCAGAATTCATCGAACGGTTGCCGCAGTCATACGATACGCAGCTCGGCCGATGGTTCAATGCGGGCCAAGAGCTCTCCGGCGGACAGTGGCAGCGAATCGCGCTGGCACGGGCATTTATGCGCGAAAGCGCTGAAATTCTCGTCCTTGACGAGCCGACCTCTTCGATGGATGCGGAAACCGAAGCGGCGGTGTTCCAGCATTTTCAGCAGCTCACCCGCAACAAAATCTCGGTATTGATATCTCACCGCTTTTCGACGGTCCGCGAGGCTGATTTGATCATTGTCATGGAAGGTGGGGAGATTGTTGAAAAAGGCACGCACGATGCTTTGGTTGCACTGGGCGGGCGCTATGCGCGCTTGTTCGAGCTGCAGGCGGCGGCCTATCGATGAGTTTTGAGCATTTCTCCACAAGTCCGTGGCGCGGCTGCGTTACAATCGACGCAACCTGATCTCTAGTAATGGCGGATGGTTCGCCTCTACCTATGTCGACCGATCCCACAGCCCCGAGTTCGCGTGCCAATATCGTCTTCGCAGAGAAGGATCAGGCACTGCGTGAGGATGTGCGTCGACTCGGAGAATTAGTAGGCGCACTCGTCTACGAGCAAGCCGGTGAAGCATTGTTCGATCTCGTCGAAGCAGCGCGTCGTGCTGCGATCAATCGGCGTGATGGCGATGCGAAAAGTTACGACGAGCTCCAGGAACTCATCGACGCGCTCGCACCAAGCTCTGCTCGAGACTTTATTCGAGCGTTTTCGACCTATTTTCAAATGGTCAATATGGCGGAGAAAGTGCATCGAATTCGCCGTCGACGCGAATACCTGAACGACCCGGGAAAACGCCAGCCTTTCGGTTTTCCAGACACTGCCGAACGCCTGCGTTCCAAAGGTGTCGAGGTCGATCAGCTCGAAGAAACCCTCAAGCATTTGTGCGTTGAGCCGGTATTTACGGCGCATCCGTCGGAAGTGACCCGGCGGACTTTGCTGCGTAAGCAGCAGAATATTGC
>JAHEEO010000095.1:0-9372 GCA_024640665.1 Rhodospirillales bacterium
CTGGGTAAATGGCCGGAGTAGCCAAATAGAGCCTTGCGGTGGCCCAACGCGCCCACAATGACATCGCCGCGCTTGAGCTGGGCCATGCGTCCGCTGGTCAGTTCGAGCGTGTTGTAACGCGATTTATTATTGAGAATTTCAACCGCGATGAGCACACCCTCTTCCGCCGGAATATTGCTGTCGATGCGAATCTCGTGACCGAGTTCTGCATCGATGGCGACGGACGCGATTTTATCTACGATTACTGATTGCATCTGCTTACCCTCCTGCCCGCGTATGCAGCATACCGGGCAGCGACAAAATTTTTGAAAAACCAACGGCGTCCTGACTGGTCCATTCGCCGGCAGATTCGCCGTACGTGCCGCGGCTGGCGGCCATTAATGAGTGGACGGATTCGACGCCGACGACGAACATCGACCCGGGCCTCAGCAGACAGTGCACATCACCGGTAACGCGCGCTTGCGAGGACGTAAAAAACGCTTCGATATCACGGCAGGCGGGATCGAGTTGCTTGCCTTCATGCACGAGATCGCCGTACTGCAGCGCAAGTTGCTCCTTGATCCGTGCTTGGGTAGCGCCGAGCGTGAGTTTTTCGAGTTCACGATGACTGCTCAGCAGGATTTCGGCAGCGGGTGCTTCAAATGCGACCCGGCCTTTCGTGCCCAGGATGGTGTCGCCTAAGTGGATTCCTCGACCAATCGCATAATGTCGGCCGATGTGTTCGAGCTCTTCTATCAGGGCAACCGGGCTAAGCGCTTTGCCGTCAATGGCCGTCGGTACGCCATGGTCAAAACTCAACGTTATCTGCCGTTCCGGTACACGGTTTTCGAACGCGCCAGCAGACAGCACCCAGGCTGATTCTGGAATGGAACTGCGCGAATCGAGCGTTTCGGTTCCGCCGATGGTCACGCCCCACAGACCACGATTGATCGAGTATGCAGAGCCAGATCCCGGCACCGGCAGCTTGCGTTCATTGAGATAATTGAGCTGATCTTGGCGTGCCCAATTGTGGTCGCGTACCGGTGCGAGCACTTCGAGTTCCGGCGCCAGGGTCTTCAGTATGACTTCGAAGCGAACCTGGTCGTTGCCGGCCGCTGTACACCCATGAGCGACTGTCTCGTCACCGCGCTGTCTTGCCAACTGCGCAAGGTGCTTGGCTTGGACGCTGCGCTCTGCGCCTACACAAAGTGGATACAGGTTGCCACGGCGAACATTTCCCATGACTAGATACTTGAGTACTGAGTCGAAAAACTCTTCACGCGCATCGATCATAATGTGTTCAACGGCCCCGAGCGCGCGTGCCTTCGCGTCGAGTTCTCGAGCCGCGGCAGCATCGATTCCACCCGTGTTTACCGTCGCCGTAACTACCGGGCGGGAATAAGTCTCCTGTAACCATGGGATGCAAAAAGACGTATCGAGCCCGCCGGAAAAGGCCAGAACAATGGGTTTCGATTCTGCGTTCATGTTGTTCCCTTAGTCAGACTGTGCTCGAGGCGTTGTTTAAGGCGCCGTTGATTTGCAAGCGTTGTCGTTGCCACAAAAATGGTGTCGTCTCCGGACAGCGTGCCGACGACTTCTGGCCAGCTCAGCCGGTCGAGTGTCAGCGCGACTCGCTGCGCTGCGCCGATCGCCGTCGTAATGACCAGCATATTTGGCCCGGCTGCAGCGATGTTGCGAATAAACTCCCCGCTCGACTGTAAAGAGTGAATATCCACGCCTGCGATCTGCGCCGGCAATACGTAGCGGCCGTTTTGTTTTGCGACGCCCAGATCTCGAAAATCTCGACTGACGCTGGACTGGGTCGCGCCGTAGCCTAAGCTGCACAAGCGTTCCACCAGATCGGACTGTCTCCGGATCGGGTGCGCGCCGAGTAGCTCCGCAATGGCGGCGCGACGTTGATGCTGCTCCTCTAGCGTGCTCGTAGGCATGAATCAGTCCGCATAAATTTGCGCATATAATATGGATTATTTACTAAGATGCAAGTACCATGCGTCCGCTGTATTGCTCTGGAGGTGTCGCGTTTGGTGTCTCCGGCAGCCAGTAATCGATGTTTTTTGTGGGTGATGAGCCATTGCAACTAATTGAGACTGAGACAGGTCCAGCGCCCGAATTGTGCGTGATATGGCTGCACGGATTGGGTGCGGATGGCAATGACTTTGTGCCGATCGTGCCCGAACTCAAATTGCCGTTTGCTGCGCGCTTCGTATTTCCTCATGCGCCTGTCCGATCTATCACGATCAATCACGGAATGGCGATGCGGGGTTGGTTCGATATTCGTAGTTTCGATCGCAATACGAATGAAGACAGCGCGGGTATTCGCGAGAGTGCAGCAAATATCGAGCAGCTAATAGAAACTGAAATAGCTGCCGGCTATGCGGCGCAGCGAATCGTGCTTGCTGGTTTTTCTCAAGGCGGTGCCATTGCATTGCACTTGGGCTTGCGAACCCGGCATAGGCTCGCCGGCGTTCTTGCGCTGTCTGCCTTCTTGCCGCTGGCCAATACTTTGCAGCTCGAACGCAGCAAAGGCTCGGATGCATTGCCCATTTTGATGCTGCACGGCACGATGGACCCGATCATTGCCTTGGCAAACGCACAAAAGTCATTTGCCGATATTGAAGCGGCGGGGTTTGTGCCGCAGTGGCGAAGCTATCCAATGGCTCACAGTGTCTGCAAGGAAGAGATCGACGACATATCCGCCTGGTTACAGGTGCGCCACTCGGCCATTAGTTGAGTTGGCCGGGACTGCTCACTGCGACACTTCGGCAAACTGGACAGTCTGGCGCCGGCAGGCACAGCAAATCGCGCAGATACATGCTCTTGCATTGCCCGCACCGTGTTACGCCGAGTTCTTCGCCGCGACGAATGTTCGTTAATAGGTTCCAGCCCCATTCAAATGACAGTGACGGCGCGGCTACCACGGAACGATAAGTCTCGTAACAATCACAGAATCGATGTCCCAGTTGGATATTATTGCGCAGTCTTGGGCCTCCGTCGGGCTGCGCAGAAAACAGACCGCCGCCGTGGAGCAGATTGGCAAGGACGCCGGATTCCAGCGTCCGCAGCGGCGAATCTACGAGCGGCGTGATCTGTGTTGGCGACTTACCCCGCCGACGCTTGACGCCATCTGGCTTAAATTTGAAATAGGCTGCATAGAGTTTGCGAATTCGATCGTCGCTGAGTCCGGTCCAATAGCGAATTGTCCCCGTTCTGGCTTCATGCCCGATCATTCTGATGGCAAGGTCGAAGCGCCCCTGTTCGCTGCGATAGCGGTCATCCGTTGCTCTCATGAATCTCCTTTCCCCCTGATTCATTGAAATTCGGAGAAAGTCTATATTAACCATATATGGTAATTTATGTTCATATATGGCAATTTTAGACCAAAATAGAGAAAAACCGATGCAAAAATACAACAGCCAAGGCGATTATTTAGAGCAAGTCTACGAAATGAATGGTCTGTTTCTGAGCTTTCTTTGCCACCAGGCAAAGGCCAGACGCAACTGCCTGGGGTTGCCCCAGGAGAGTGTGGAATTGCTGGCTGCGGCCAGTCAGTCGGTGCTGGATCAAGCCGCGGCGCTACCGCATGCATTGTTCGCATTGAACCCGGGCGAGCATCGAGCTGCCGAATCACTCAGCGTGTCGAATAGCGCAGAGCGCCACGGACTTCAGTCTTTACAGCAGGCTATCTTGCTGAGCGCATGCCAGATCAGCCGACAATGTCCACACATTGCACGAACTTTTCTCGGCATTAGCACGACAACACTGCTTACGCTGCGCAGCATGGTGTTGTCAGACATCTGCGAGATGGCGCAAGCGAAACTCATCGTCAGTTGCAGCTTTGAAGCAAGCCCATGGTTTTGGCGCGAGCTCATGAGCGCCTCGTCCGATGCATATCGCCAGCGCCTGCAACTGGTCTCTTTACAGCCCCGGTTCGATGAAATGTCCCAGCCGATGCCTGCTGCGCCGGATCGATACGCATAAATGGTGCCCAACTCTGCACTGTGAGTCAGTACAATACCGACCGCCACAGTTCCGGCGGCTACGGCAATAACAACTATGTATGCGTTAGAAATAGAAGATCTGCGGAAGGTCTACAGTAACGGAGTGGAAGCCTTAAAAGGCATCAACCTCAATGTCGACAGAGGCGATTTTTTCGCGCTGCTCGGACCCAACGGGGCGGGTAAAACGACCGCAATTGGTATCATCACATCGCTGGTGCGCAAGACCAGTGGCACCGTGCGTGTCTTTGGCCATGACCTCGACAAAGACCGCGATCTCGTAAAATCGCAGATTGGCGTGGTGCCGCAAGAAATAAATCTTGGCATGTTCGAGCGCAACATCTATACCCTCGTCAATCAGGCCGGCTACTACGGCGTGCCAAACCGCATTGCGAAAATGCGTGCGGAAAAATACCTTCGCGCGTTGCAGCTGTGGGATCGCCGCAACGATATTGCCCGCACGCTGTCTGGCGGCATGAAGCGGCGACTGATGATTGCGCGCGCCTTGGTGCATGAGCCGCAGTTGTTGATACTCGACGAACCGACGGCCGGCGTTGATATCGAAATTCGCCGTTCAATGTGGGAGCTATTTAGCGAAGTGAACGCGGCTGGCGTGACCATTATTCTTACGACGCATTACTTGGAAGAAGCTGAAAGTCTTTGCCGGAACATCGCAATTATCGACGGCGGCAAAATAATCGAAAACGACAGTATGGCGAAAGTGATTCGCAAGCTGCAGCGCGAAGTATTCGTGCTGAATCTTCGCTCGCCGTTAACGAACGTACCCACTCTAGAAAACTATGCAACTCGATTGCGAACAGACACAGAGCTGGAAGTGGAAATCACTAAGGGCCAGAGTCTCAACACGCTGTTTGAGGCGCTGACGGCGCAATCCATCGAGGTGGAAAGCATGCGCACGAAGACCAATCGGTTGGAAGAACTGTTCATGCGTATGGTAGACGACAAGAAACAAGAATCTCACTCGCAGGAAGTCTCCAAGTGAATGAATCAAAAACAAGTGATGGAGCCGCTCAAGTCAGTGCAGAACTCCCTCGAGAATTTCACTGGCTGCAAACGAACTTGACCGGTTTCGAAACCATTGTCATTAAAGAAATTCGGCGAGTCCTGCGAATCTGGGTGCAAACCATCATACCGCCAGCCATAACGATGACGCTTTACTTCATCATATTCGGCAGCCTAATCGGGCGCCGTATAGGAGAAATCGATGGTGCACCTTACATGACGTTTATTGCGCCAGGCTTGATCATGATGGCGGTAATCACTAATTCCTTTGGCAATGTCGTGTCATCATTTTTTTCCGGCAAATTGCAGCTGCATCTTGAAGAGCTGCTGGTTGCGCCACTATCGAACTTTACGATTGTTCTGGGCTATGTTGTCGGCGGCGTATTCCGGGGCATTCTTGTTGCTGGCCTCGTTATGGTTGTCGCATTATTTTTTACAGAGATCGATGTGGCACATCCGTTAGTAACATTATCAGTTATCGTCTTGACAGCCATGGTGTTTTCCTTGGCCGGACTTTTGAATGCACTGTATGCCAAGAATTTCGATGACATAACGATTATTCCGACTTTCGTGCTGACGCCGTTAACTTATCTCGGCGGCGTATTCTTCTCCATAACTTTGCTACCTGGCTTTTGGCAGAAAGTGGCCCTCGCAAACCCGATACTCTATATGGTCAATGCGTTTCGGTATGGGATGCTGGGTAGATCAGACGTATCGATAACAACCGCGTATGTGATTATTCTGAGCGCGCTGGTGGGGCTGTTTAGTTTGATTATCTACATGATGAACCGAGGCATCGGCACTCGGGTTTAGCGGCATTAGTTGGTGACGAGCAGAAACTGACGCCCATCAATTTCGAGCACGGCCCCAGCAGCCGCGATCTGAACTAGCAACAGTCCTTCCTGCAAGCGCTCGCCTTCTTTGTATCTTCGGCCGTTAATCATTACAAAGCGGTTTGCGGGGATGTCGCTGTTGACGTGGAGTTGTAAGTCGAGCGGTGGCAGTGTCATGCCTTCTGCAGCCAGTGCCGTCATGCTAGGTAACGATTCTGTGTCAATCGTTGCTTTGGGCGTCCGTGGTGGAACTTCCGCCGTCGGCAGTTCGGCGGTTCGCGCTGGCATGGCGATCGACGCGTCAGGCGGCTGCAGCAACGCCGGCTCGGGCGCGATCTGCGCAGACGCAGCGATACTCGGCACTCGCTGCGCTTGCGCCTGGCCACTTGGTGCAGTGCCCGTAGCTGCAATATCCAGTGCCCGACTATCTGCGGCATCGACTTGCGGCGCGACGCTGCGGCGCTCTATTAACGATTGACCATTCGACGACGGCGCTGACGTTAGGGGTCGCGTGTTCCACCACGTCACTGCGGTGACCGCAATCAAACTGACGGTAAGTGCCGTGATGACAACGGCAGCCCAAATTGGGAACACATTGTGCTGAACCGCCGCTGGCATCCGCATCACTTGCGGTGTGCTTTCTAAGCGGCGTTCGTTTTCGGACTTGCGTAATGCTTCGAGTATGAACGACATATCACTTAGACTCGGCAACGACAGCGGATGTATTGGTGCCAGCGGTGTCGCCTGGACCCAGCAGCTGCTTAGCGACGGGCGCGGCCAGCACGCCACATAGAAGCAAGGCGATTCCAAATACCGGGTAAGGCCACCAGTGCCGTCGAGTTTGGCCAAACACTTCGGATGCGGCTCGCTTTACTAGCTTGCCGGCAATCTTTGGCGAATCCAATGTATAACCTGCGAGCAGAGCCCGGTCAGCCACGACGTTGACCAGTCGAGGTATGCCGCCGGAACGGCGATACAACTCTCGGATCGCAGACCTGTTGAAAACCTGTGTTTGTGCGCCTGCCACCTTCATGCGATGTTGGACGTACGCGTAAGTTTCTTCCAAGCTCAATGGTTCAAGGTGAAATCGCCCAGTAATTCTTTGGGCAATCTGGCGCATATCGGGTCGCGCTAGCAGTACGCGCAACTCCGGTTGCCCAATCAATATGATCTGCAGCAGTTTTTGTTTGGCTGTTTCCAAGTTGGTGAGCAGTCGAACTTGTTCTAGCAACACGGCATCGAGAGTTTGTGCCTCGTCGACAATGAGGACGACGCGCGTACCGTTTGCATGTGCTTTCAATAAATAGTGATTTAGTGCGCCAATCAGTGCCGACTTGCTTTGCAGTTCCGGCAATGGGATTTGCAGTTCGACGCAAATGGCGGCAAGGAACTCCATTGCCGTTAAGTTTGGATTGAGGATGACCGCGAGCTTGGCCTCGGTCGGCATTTGTTCCAGCAAGCTGCGGATCAATGTAGTCTTGCCAGTACCGACTTCTCCGGTTAACTGAATGAAACCGCCACTTTCGACGATGCCATACATGAGATGGGCCAACGCATCTGCATGGCGGTCGGTGAGGTAGAGATACCGCGGATCGGGAGTGATCGAAAACGGCTTCTCGTTGAGCCCAAAGAACTCGGTGTACACGATTCTACTCTGCTTATCGTCGTTGCTATTCTTACCGTCAAATCAACTCTAGCACAACAAGCTTTACCAGACAGTCGTTAGGTCAGATGACGCAAATGCAGGGTAGATGAGCGCTAGTCTGGCTTGCCTACGCTGGCATCGATGTCTGCCGATGGCGCTTGCGAGAGAGAGTCTTGATCCGTGCTCTTCTGCTTCGAAGCAGGCCTTTTCTTGGCAACCTTCTTTTTTGTTGTGCGTTTCTTCGAGACCGTTGCCGTTTGCTGTCGAATGATTTCGGACGGATCAAAATCGTCGACGCCAGTCAGCGACATGACGACTGCATCGAATTCTCGCAATTGCGCGGCTTCGGCTTTTGTCAGGATGCCTTTGTTCTCTGCTTCCGTGATCTGTCCAGGCGTATCTTCGGCCAGGATCTCTCCGGCCTTGCGGGCATTATGAACCCGGCGTTCCAAAGGCTTGATTGCTTCGGCAAAAACGAGCGCGTCTTGCAGCAGGCCTATTTGATTGGTGGGTTCAGAAGTACGATAGATGCAATCGGCGAGTCGCGCCCGCGTCTCGGTATTGTTGATCAGCAGTTCTGTAACTTGCTGTCCGGTTTCATCGCTGGGTGCCGAAAATGTGCGGCCGCGCGGAAAGACAAGTATGCGAAGGCCAGCCGCAACCCACCTGTTTGGAAAGTTTCTCAGGAAGCTGTGCAGTTGTTCTTGCGCTCTGTAGAGCAGAGTTCGACAGGCCCATTCGACAATGGGTAG
Organism: Rhodospirillales bacterium; assembly: GCA_024640665.1. GTDB lineage: Bacteria > Pseudomonadota > Gammaproteobacteria > Steroidobacterales > Rariloculaceae > JAHEEO01. Next base: position 8,249 of record JAHEEO010000095.1, read on the forward strand.
GTCCTCAGCAGGCTCGCCTTGGTTGCGATAGTGCTTCAAGACCATTGACGTAAGATAAATATAACTCAACACGTCGCCGAGGCGAGCGGACAGCAGTTCTTTGCGTTTAAGCGCGCCTCCCAGCGTCAGCATTGCGGCGTCGGCAACCAGGGCAAATGAGGCGCTGTACCGATTTATCTGCTGGTAGAAGCGGCGCGTCGGGTCTGCGGCCGGCACCTCGGTAAAACGTGCGGCGGAGAGGGCCATGACCAGGGACCGTGCCGCATTCGACAACACATGACCAATATGCTTGAACAGCAAACGGTCGAAATTTCGCAGGCCACGCACTTCGTCTTCATCGCGCGCAGCTTCCATTTCTTTGAGTATGTAGGGGTGGCAGCGTATGGCGCCTTGCCCAAATATGATGAGATTGCGCGTGAGAATGTTGGCGCCTTCAACTGTAATGGCGACCGGCACGGACTGGTAAGAGCGGGCGAGATAGTTCTTCGGCCCGAGCATAATGGCCTTGCCGCCCTGGACGTCCATTGCATCATTGGCGATTTGTCTGCCCATCTCGGTATTGTGGTACTTGAGAATGGCTGACGGTACAGACGGCTTTTCCCCTGCGTTCAAGGCGGCGCAAGTCACGCGCGATGCTGCAGTCATGATGTACGCAAGACCGGTCATACGGGCCAGTGCCTCGCCAACCCCGTGAAACTTGCCAATGGGTAAACCAAATTGGCGTCGAATCCTGGCATACGCACCCGATGCGTAGACACCGCCTAATGCAGCACCCAGCGCATTGCTGGGCAGCGTGATGCCGCGACCCACGGCTAATTGCTGTACCAGCATGCTCCAGCCACGTCCTGCCATCTCCGGACCGCCAATGATGTAGTCAAGCGGCACGAATACGTCTTTGCCCTGCGTCGGACCATTCTGAAAGGGGATGTTGATGGGGTAATGGCGGCGACCGATGCTGATGCCAGGCAGATTGGTCGGGATCAGTGCGGCAGTGATTCCGTACTCATCTTGCTCGCCCATCAGATGGTCGGGGTCGTACAGCTTGAATGCCAGCCCCAAGACGGTGGCGACCGGGGCAAGCGTAATGTAGCGCTTGTCCCAATTGAGGCGAATACCGAGGACTT